>JBFYPU010000249.1:0-17953 GCA_041303175.1 Crocinitomicaceae bacterium
AATGACGTTGTATTTCAGAACATCGCTACGGAAAGTAACTTCAATCGGCACTATTTCGTGGTTGCCAAGTACCGATTCACCATCAACGAGCAATTTGAGATTGAACCTACGGCAGTTGCGAAATTTGCGGAGAACAGTCCTTTTTCCGGTGATTTTGGCGCACGCTTGATCTATGGGAAAAGTTCATGGTTTGCCCTGCAATACCGCACCAGTAATGCACTTACCTTTCAAATTGGATCGAACCTGATTAAAAACATCTACGTCTCCTACGGGTATGAACTAGGAATGGGTCCATTGCGCACTGGCACAAACGGTTCACATGAATTGCAACTCGGATTCTATCTTGGTAATAACAGAAATGTCGCCAAAGAAATGAAGGAAAATTCCAACGACAAATCCGATAGTTGAACCTTTAACCGATTCGAATTTAGAGCCATGCGTCCCATATATTTGATCTTATTTTTTACATTAAAGTACACCTTGCGTGTTTTCTATCCGCGTCAAAAAACCGTTAACAGCCCGAGAGAATTTGGTGGACGCACCATTTATGTTAGCAATCACGCAGCCTCTTTCATGGATCCTTTGGTGGTTGCTTCGATGAGAAATCCGATTGTATTCTTTATGACCCGCTCAGACGTTTTTACACCCGTTTCTCGACCGTTGTTGTGGGCCAGTCACATGCTTCCCATCTACCGAGAGCAAGATGGTCAAGATACCAAATCGAAAAATGAAGAAGTCTTTAAGAAATGTGCGCGGATTCTAAAACATGGGCGTAACCTCTTGATTTTTGGGGAAGGATTTACAGATGATGTGTTTATTCGACGACTCAAACCTGTGAAAAAAGGTGCCGTCAGAATTGGGTTCAACGCCCTCGAAGAAATCAATTGGCAAAAGAAAATTTACATCGCGGCGGTGGGCTGTAATTATTCGCTCCCAAACCGAATGCGCAGCGATTTACTTGTTTCCACATCTGATAAAATATGCTTAAACGACTACCGTGCGGCGTATGAGGAAAATCCGAATAAGGTGATTACAGAACTTTCGCGACGGATTGAGGTGTTGATGCAAGAACAAATAACGCACGTTGAAGTGGCGGCAAATGCACCTTTCCATGAAAACATGATGTGTTTGACGCGCAAAGGTATGAATGTGGACAACTTCGACCGTTCAATTTCATTGGAGAACCGTTGGCGCTATTCTCAAAAGCTCGCGAATTGGTTAAACGCTCAAGATCTAGAATCCAACGTTGAACTCAATGAAGTAAAAAAAGAGACAGAAGCCTATTTTGGATTGCTAAAGCGATTCAAATTAGAGGAACGCCTACTATTCTGGAAACTCACGCATCCATCTGGCGGTCGCATGAAGGAACTACTTACAATGATTCTTCTCTTTCCACTTGCGATTCTTGGTGTACTGCACTTGGGACTTCCATATATTTTGGTGAAACGTTTCACTGAGAAATCATTCAAGCGCAAAGTGTTTCACGGATCGGTCAAATTGATCCTAGGGCAAATTTCAATGGGATTACTGAATATTCCGTTCATTTTCCTGTTTCACGCATACGTATATCCGAGTTGGGCCGCAGCAATTGGCTACTACTTTTTAATTGGTCTATTCGGTTTGGCGGCGTACGTTTTCGTGCTCAATCTCAAGGATTTTAAGAAAAAGGGGATGATCAATAAAACAGATCTTTCAAAATTTATTGAGAAACGCGCGGCACTTGTAACTCGCTTGAATTCCGTGCTACCCGCAGAATTCCACTAAGCCAAGGTTATTTATTCTGAAGTTGACGACGTTTTCGCTGTTCGTATAGGTTCAAGCGTTCGAAGAAATGCAGGAAAAGATAATTGTAAACAATGAGTGCCACGCCTGCGCCCACGAGACCACCTACAAACACATCTGAGAAATAGTGTACACCAAAATAGATGCGGCTGTAAGAAACCAAAACGGCCACAAAAAGCATCACTGGAACGAGCCATTTCCTATGTTTGGTTAGAAAGCAGATAGAAAAAGTTGCGATGGCAAAAAAATTGGCGGCATGTGAAGAAACAAAGCCGTAATCTCCACCGCGGTACTCTTCTCCCCAATCGAGTTGATAGAAGCGCAATTGATCTTGCAGGTTCAAATTGTGAGAAGGTCTATACCGCTGAATGAGTTCTTTAAAGAATTGTGTACTGATGAAATCGGAGAGAATCACGGAGAACCCAATACCAGCAAAAAAGAGAAGCCCAACCTTCCACCCCCCTTGTTTCGATGCCAAATAGATGAGAAACAAGTAGAGTGGGATCCACACGAGACGACCTGTTACCACCCACATTACCTCGTCTAACCAAGGAGAATTCCAACTGTTCACCGCAACGACAATTGCGGCATCGAGGGATTCAAGGTACTCAATCATCGTTGAGTGTTTTCCAAATTAAGTCTTTGAGTTCGACCAAGCCTGTTTGAGCCACAGATGATATAAAAACAGACTTAATATTTTTGGGTAATTCTTGTTCAATCTCTGCCTTCAACTCATCGTCGAGCATATCGGATTTTGTGATAGCCAAAATTTTCTCCTTGTGCATCAATTCTGGATTGTATGCTTGAAGTTCTCCCACTAGCACATCAAATTCCTTTTGAATATTATCACTATCGGCTGCAATCATAAAAAGCAAACACGAATTGCGCTCAATGTGCCGTAAAAACCTCAGTCCAAGACCTTTTCCTTTGTGAGCTCCTTCAATAATCCCAGGAATATCCGCCATCACAAACGAACGGTAGTCGCGGTATTTTACGATTCCAAGATTTGGACGAATGGTTGTAAACGGATAATCTGCAATTTCTGGTTTTGCTTCTGACACCACAGAAAGAAGTGTACTTTTTCCAGCATTTGGAAAGCCGACTAAACCAACATCCGCCAATATTTTCAGTTCAAGTATTTTCCAGCCTTCTGCACCATCTCCACCAGGCTGTGCATATCGCGGGGTTTGATTGGTTGCCGATTTGAAATGCGTATTTCCCAAGCCACCCATACCACCACGTTGAATGATGTGCTCTTCACCTTCTTCCGTTACCTCGAAAAGAATTTCGCCGGTTTCAACATCGCGAGCGAGCGTACCCAATGGAACATCAATGTATTTGTCCTCACCCTCTGCACCTGTTTTGAGCTGTCCAGAACCATGAACACCGTGTCCAGCCTTGATGTGCTTCGAAAATTTTAGGTGAAGCAGCGTCCACATCTGTTTGTTTCCACGAACGATTACGTGACCACCACGACCTCCATCACCACCATCGGGACCACCTTTTGGGATGTATTTTTCTCGTCGAAAGTGTGTAGATCCACCACCACCTTTTCCAGATGTGCAGTGAATTTTTACATAATCAACAAAGTTATCAGAAGCCATTGCAGCACATTTTTATATCCGGATCATATGAGGGTCGTTCTTAAAGGGAATCAACCGTTGCGAAAAGTCGCTGAGTAATTTCATCAATCGATCCGAAACCATCGATCATCACCCATTTATTTTGCGCTTCGTAAAAATTCTTTACGGGCATTGTCTCTTTGATGTAAACATCAATTCTGTTTTGAATAACAGTTGGGTCGGCATCATCAGGTCGACCACTTGTTTTGGCACGATTAGCGAGACGGTCTTTGAGCTCTTGCTCGTCCACGTCCAATGAGATCATCGCAGTGATAGAAGTTCCAATACTTGCCAAGAAGTCATCCAACGCTCCTGCCTGAGCAATTGTGCGTGGAAACCCATCAAAAATAAACCCTTTGGGATTCTCTTGCTTGTTGACCACATCTTTGAGCATGTTGATCGTTACCTCATCAGGAACAAGTTGACCTTGACTGATATAAGTATTGGCGAGCACACCCAATTCTGTTTGCCCTTTGATATTGGATCGAAAAATATCACCCGTTGAAAGGTGCGTCAATCCATATTGCTCAATAAGTCGCTCTGACTGTGTTCCTTTCCCAGCACCTGGAGGACCAAAAAGTACGATATTCAACATGCTATTTTCTTGCTTTATTTGTTCGCGAATTTGATATATTGTATCAAAATTTCTTCCTTTCTCGTCGTAATCCAACCCATATCCAACCACAAAGGCGTTTGGGATCGAGAATCCAACGTAGTCTGGTCGTTTTTTTCCCGTGAACGCACTTGGCTTTTAAAGAAGCGTACATACTTTCACGGATACTGCGCCGGAGGTTTCAAGTAGCGAAATGATCTTGTCGATGGTCAAGCCAGTGTCAACAATATCCTCAACAATGATGATGTCCTTGCCTTCCAAATTGTTTCCCAAGCCAATCAGTTCATCCACTTGTCCACGTGATTCGAAACCAGAGTATGAACTCATTTTCACGAAGGATACCTCACAATCGATGGTGATTTTTTTCATCAAATCGGATGTGAACATAAACGCACCGTTGAGCACAGAAAGAAACACGATATTCCGATCTGCATAGTCCTTGTTGATCATGTTCGCCAACTTTTCGACCTCCATCAGGATTTCTTCCTTGGTGATAAACACTTCAAATGATTTGTCCAATACTTGAATCACACGCTATACATTTTGATGTGCAAAAGTACTATTTTCTAAGGAACTTACAACTTCTATTCTTCTCATCATTGACCAATTTCGGATTTCAATTAGCCACGAAACGTGAAACGGTTAAAGAATTCCAAGAAGATGAACGCGAGCAGCATACCTAGAAATCTTCAATGAATTGAATGCGCACATAAAAAATGCATGTATCTTTGAAACATGGAAAAATCAGTGATTGGTTCGTCTCATCGTTTGGGGATTTTGGGAGGAGGACAATTGGGTCGAATGTTGATTCAGGAAGCGATTAGCTATGCGATTGATGTACACACTATGGATGGGAGTTTAAGCGATCCATGCGCATCAATTGCCACGTCTCACACGGTTGGAAACATTCGCGACTACGACGATGTCCTAAAATTTGGAAGCGATAAGGACGTGATCTCGGTCGAAATTGAAAACGTAAACGTAGACGCACTAAAGGTATTAGAAGCAAACGGAACGAAGGTTTTTCCTCAACCTAGAGTATTGGAAATCATCAAGGACAAAGGGTATCAAAAACAGTTTTTCGTGGACCACAACATTCCAACATCACCGTTTGAATTAACCGATTCCATTCATGATTTACGTTCATTTTCTGATAAATTACCTTTCGTTCATAAATTGCGCACGGGTGGCTACGACGGCCGTGGTGTGGAATTGATTCGAAGTGAAGCAGATTTAAAGAGGCTGTTTTCTGAACCTTCTATATTGGAAGAAATGGTTCCTTTCGTGAAAGAACTATCGGTGATGGTTGCACGGAATGAATCCGGTGAAACTGCTGTCTATCAAACTGTAGAATGCGAATTTAACGAAGCAAATTTGGTGGCTTTTCTATTTTCTCCAGCGGAAATCATGCCTGAAATTGAGAAAAAAGCTGAAAAAATGGCACTCGACGTGATCAATGCTTTCGAAATGGTTGGCATTTTAGCCGTTGAGTTTTTCCTTCTCGCGGACGGCTCGCTCCTTGTCAACGAGGTTGCACCCCGCCCACACAACAGTGGACACCATACCATTGAATGCAACGTGACATCACAATTTGAGCAGCACTTGCGCTCCATTCTCAACTTGCCATTGGGCTCCACCGAAATGATTCGAGAAGGAGCTATGATCAATTTATTGGGTGAGGCAGGACACAGTGGTAAAGCCATCTATTCTGGACTGAATGAAATCCTTCATTTCCCTGGTGTCCATGTCCATCTGTACGGAAAAGAAGAAACCAAACCGCAACGGAAAATGGGACACATTACCGTGACCAGTAAACACGTTTCTGAGGCAAAAACAATCGCCAAACAAGTGAGTGATCGTATCCGCGTCATCACCAACAGGAACGAATTGTAAGATTCCTATTAAATGAAAGAATTTTTGTACATTGAACCCAAATATTCTTTCCCTTTATGATTTGAAAAAGAGCCTACTCCTTCTTATTGTTTTGCTTTTTGGATTTCACGCCGGAGCGCAACTCTATACCTTCAGGAACTACACGCACCGCGATGGGATTAGCATGGCAAAAATCAACGCGTTTGCTCAATCGAAGGATGGATACTTGTGGATGGGAACGGACGGCGCGGCCTTGGTTCGATTTGATGGAAAGACGTTCAAGGAAATTCAGTTTTCCAATGAGCAGAACAACTATCATTACAATGATTTGCTTATTCGCAATGAGTGCATTTACATCGCTACGGCATATTCAGGCTATTTTAGATATTCTCTGAAGAAAAACACCATTCACAGGATCGATTCTCCAACCATCCATAAGGGTGAAGGAGAAAAAATAATTGTAGACAAAAAAGCTGTTTTCTTTCTTGGAAGGGTTGGGATATCACGCCTACTCGATGGTAAAGAAGTGCTTTTGAAGAGATTTCCGAAAAACGCACCCATTCGCTACAATCAAGTGATAGAGACGCCGAGCGGAACCTTTGTCAACTCGAATTACGGCACTTTCATTATCAAAGATGGTCAGTTAACAGAACTATCGAAACACTCAAAAATCAATGGAAAAATTGGATCGAACACCTACCAATTCGGCTGGTATGTCTCCAATAAATTGGTGTTGTTTGACAGCGTATTTCAGAACAAAATGGTCATCCGTTTCAACGACTCAGGTGCATTTGAATCCGTTAAGATGGGCAAGCAGGCTGAAATTTTTGGAAGTGGAGAATATGCAGTTGCTTGCGACTTCAACAAGATACTAAATCAACGTGTGATTCTTACCAACATTGGTGAAATCTATACGGAGAAAATGGATTCTTTCACACGCATTGTCCACAACTTTTTGTCACCCATAAATGAGCCTGATGATATACTGATTGGGCAAAATGGCGAGTTTTGGCTCAGTTCCGGCTACAATGGTATCTTTAAAGTCTCTATCGATCCATTTACCCAGATTCAGCTGGACCCACAATTTACTTCTCCTGATATTGGTTTTCCTTTTGTGTCTTCAAACGATGAAATCGCAATGAGTTTGATGTCTAATGGTACCTATATCGGTCGCATTTCAGAATCATCCACATTCACCTTCTTCGATATTAGACTTTATGGAAGCTGTGAGATCAAAGGATCTTCCTACCTGGCAAGTAATCAAGGTATTAAGAAGTATATCAATGGAGCGTCCAATCCCTTTGAGTCGTTTTTAGAAGATGGGAAACACATCACATTTGTGTTTGGAGATGGGTTTGATATTTGGTATGGAATTGCCGGTGAAGGCTTGTTTCGCTACAATATTGTGACACTGAAGAAGACGCGTTATGGTAAGAATCGAATCATCGCAGACTATATCTACACGGCACAATGCACGTATGATGGCGACGCGATTTATTTCGGAACAAACAACGGAATTATCCGTTACGACAAGACTACCAAGAAATTTTCGAAGGTCGCTGTTAATGGATTAGGGAGTTATTCTGGGGTCTCAGCGCAAGACGCATTCGGGAATATTTGGTTCACATTGGATAAGGGGATTGTTGGAATTGTGGACGGTAAAACCAAAATCATTGATGTGTCCACCTACTCCACCTCTTCGGTTTTCTATACACTCAACGCAGATAAATATGGAAATTTAATCATTGGATCAAACAAGGGGATTACGATTTTGAAGCTGAATGCGATCGGGAATGTGACAAGTTTTCAAAATTATTCGGGCAATACGGGATTCGAAGGATATGAGACCCACATGCGCTCGCAATTTCAAATTGGCAATAACATTTATGTTGGAACCATCGAAGGGCTTTTTGTTATCAATACGGATATTCTTGAAAATTTAGCTCCGCCACTACCACCTATCATTACTGATTTATCCTCCGCAGGAGCACAATCTTCGCGCACATTTCACCTGCATGTCAACAACCCTCGAGTTCAGTCCATTTATTACAGGTTTAGAATTGTTGAACGTGATGAGAAATGGATCAGTCTGGCTAAAAATCAAACCCTGCAACTACACGAATTGCCTTCGGGGGAATACACATTAGAAGTTTGCGCATCCTACGACGGGATCATTTTCGGGAAACCGAGCACCCAAAAAATCAAAATTGCACTTCCTACTTGGACTTCAAAGTGGTTCCTCATCGGTATTTTATTGGCCATCCTTTTATTAAACATCCTATTGTTGGTGTATGGAAAGCGCTTCGATTCGTCACGACTATTAAGCACAAAGGACACAGAGATTCATATACAAATGGCACCAACGACTCTTTTGTTTGGTGCAATTGTCTCACCGATTTCCCATATGCTTGGGAATTATTTTGTTCCATCCCTTAGGACTAACTATGGCCCGGTGTTCTTTCTCGCCCTTGTGCTGCTCACACTCTATTTTATATCCTTGCACGCTAAGAAAAATGGCATGCAACACTTGTTTAAATACTTGCTTACCATTGGAATATACGCAATTGTACTTCACTTCTTCTGGGAATTATACCGTTCCAATTTGAATCCGTTCCATTTCATGGGAATTATCTTAGCTGTTTCGGTTGCACCATTCTTACTCAACCGTGTGGTCAATACGGTCATTTTTGGACTTGTTGTCTTTATGCTTTCAGTGGTCTGTTTTGCCTTAATTCAAGATCCTATTTATCCAAAAGCGCACTTCCTAATTGGTACGTTTGCAGCCATTGGCCTTCTGATTATGAACACCTATTTGCGCTACAACTCCCTCGAAAAGCTCATGTTCATTTCCGATATCATCAATCGAGGAAATTTCCCAGTTGTGGCCTATCAGGCCGATGGAACGATTACCTATGTGAGTGAAAACATTTCGCAATTCGCCGACATCACACACGATAAATTGTTGAACAATAAAATTTCATTTTTGAACACATTTGTTCCTTTTGGCGATAGATATCGCGAACATGATGCCACTGTCGAATTCGAAGAAGGACGCAAGTACCTCATCCCAATGTCTGATGCCGAGCAAACCATTCGATGGATGGAATGGTCTTACAAACGCTTTGCGGAAAATACGCGTGTTATCATTGGGCAAGATGTGTCGCAGCGCATTGAATTACAAAACACGTACGAACTACTTGTGCAAAACGTGGAGGATCTAATTTTCACGACTGATTTGAACGGAAATTTTACATTTGTCAATCAAACATTTCTTCAACGCACTGGATATTCCAATGAGGAAATTCTTGGTACCAACTCGATAAAAATTGTTCGGGATGATTGCTTGGAAGAAATTGATCACTTCTATAGAGAACATTTCAGGCAACGCAAAAGTACTACCTACAAAGAATTACCAATCGTAACAAAGTCAGGTGAAACCATTTGGATTGGTCAACATGTGAACACGATTTTTGCTCCTGGCACAAAGAATCACATTACAGGATTCATTTCCCTTGCGCGGGATGTGACAGAAGATCACGAGCGGAAACGATTGATTGAGATGCAACGTGATGATATTACTGCAAGTATCAATTACGCACAAAAAATACAATTCAATTTATTGCCAAGTGCTCGGTTGTTTGAAGAACACTTTGGCGACCACTTCATCATGTTTAGTCCAAAAGATATTGTCTCCGGCGATTTCTATTGGATGCGAAAAATTAACGGTTTACTCGTTGTTGGAATGGGCGATTGCACAGGACACGGCGTCCCTGGTGCCTTTATGACCTTACTTGGTATCAACATGCTTAACAATGTTGTATTGGAAGCGCGACTCACCGATCCCGGATTGATTTTGACGGAGTTAGATAGTCGATTGGAAGTCTATTTTGGTACAGCGAGTAATCAAAAAATGACAGACGGCATGGAATTGACGATTTGTGTAATTGATGAAAAGAACGATTCCATTTCCTATGCTTGTGCGGGATCGCGATTCCTCATTCACAGAGATGACGATGGCTTTACGATGTATAAAGGCAATACGGAGCACATTGGCGATCAAAAATCAAGGGATTTTAAGGGCTACTTCACGCAATTCGCCGATTTGACATCAAATGACACACTGTACCTACTTTCAGACGGCTTCCAAGATCAATTTGGTGGTCCCAAAAACAAGAAATATTCATTCCGAAGATTGCTCGAACTCCTTGACGCTAACGTAAATCTTTGCATGGAAGATCAACGCATGATGATCGAAGAAGAATTCGATAATTGGATGGCAATTCAACCCCAAACGGATGATGTCACCCTTCTGGGACTCCGACGAAAAGCGCCAAATGCAGACAAAAATAACCTATGAAAGTTTGTAGAAGAGAAACATTTAACGCCGCGCATCGATTGTTTCGCGAAGAATGGGATGACGCAAAAAATTTAGCCGTTTTTGGAAAATGTAGCAACCCCAATTTTCATGGACATAACTATGCCTTAGAGGTATGGGTTGAAGGTGAAATTGACGAAGAGACTGGATTTGTGATCGACTTGAAAGCATTAAAAAAGATCATTCAAGAACAGGTCATCGAGCGATTTGACCACCGAAACCTCAATTTGGATTGCGTTGAATTTCATGGCCTTAACCCGACCACGGAAAATATTGCAAAAGTGATTTGGACGATTCTCCGAGCAAACATTGACCAGGAATTTGCATTAGAAGTACATCTTTCGGAAACGGAAAAAAACAAAGTGGTGTGCGATGGAAAATAATTTAAAGTCCCATTAATCAAAGGATGAGTCATCGATTTATTCTCTCCAAATGGCATTAAAACGAAAAAGAAAATCGTTCTGGGAACGTTATGCGCACACGCAACTATCTGTTAACAATCGCGTTCAAGAAATTGATGACTTGTATGTCTTATCCGATTCGGAAAAACTCGCCTTGCGAAAAATTCGCATCAACACCTATCTAAAAGCAGGACTTGCTGGCGCAATGGGTGTTGTTTTGCTCTATGTTCCTTATCACCTTTTTGGGGAATTGTTGTTCCCAAAGCGAGACATCTGGATTCCCATTTACGAAGCGACAATCCCGTTGGAAATTGAATTTTTGGTTTACAGCATCGTGCTTGTCTTTCTGGAAATTTGGTATTTGACCTACGTGAACATCCATGCCGTGAACGCCATTTCAAAAGCATGCGGTTATCCAAATCCAAAGCACGAAAATTTTGAAGAGAATGTCAACTCGCTCGTCAGTGTAGGTATAGACAAAAAGCACAAAGAGTTAAAAAAAGTGGGGATCAACCCCTACGAAGGACTCTCCAAAGTGGGTGTTTTTGCGTTTCAAGTCCTCGTTAAATTAAAAGCTGCGATCTCTGGTTTTTTATGGAAATTGATCATTGCAAAATTGCTTGGACGATACGCCTTGCGCATAGTGGTAGATGTTGTAGGCGCACCGCTCTATGCTGCATGGAATATGTATGCTGCCAAGCGCGTGATGAACGAGGCTCGTGTTCGTGTGATGGCACCACCATTAATCAACAAATTTGCGTTGCAACTCCACGCTGAATTGAAACACAACGAAACATTTAAAAGTGTAATCTATCCGACGCTACAAGCCATTTCGATCTCCAAACGATCCTTTCACTACAATCATTATTTGCTCGCAACCTCACTATTGACTCGCTTCGAGATTCCCGTCGATACAGAACCCAGCTACGATCCAGATTTTCTGAAAAAGGTGGATGACTACGACCGTGAAATACAACAAGCAATTTCCAAACTCCTTGTCTTCGGAATCATCATCGACGGTGGATTGTCTGTGATCGAAATGCGCTCTCTTCGCCGTTTGATCAAGGAAAATGTGCTGCCGTACACCATCGCAGAAGTGAAACAATGGTCCTCCGATTTCTTTGAAGGAAAAGGCTTGGATGATTTTTTTGAACGATAGATTTGGAATGGTTCTTGTGCAGAATTGTGCATGAAAAACGTCCTAAGTCTCCTTTTGGTTTCAACTCTTTTTGCCTGCAACGCGCAAACATCTTCTACAAAAACAGCTGCTCCTGACCCTCACTCGTTGGACAGCTTAACAACTGCTGTCGACCAATACTACCTTAAACAAGACACCGTTCAACTTCCTTCCGAGTCCATCGGATCCGTTTCAAACGGCTCACTCAAACACGGCAGATTGTTTCCATTTTCTGGTGAAAATTACCACTATTTCGACTCAACGAGTTATTTGGGCGAGCGCGCGTATATGCACGAGGATGTACTCGCGACCGTGTTGGGCGCCTACGAATCGCTGGATTCTTTGATGCCCGATCGTCATTTTTGCGTGATGGAATGTTCCCACAAACACGGTGGAAAATTGTTTCCCCACCGCACCCACCAAAACGGAATGAGCGTGGATTTTATGATGCCAAAATTAAAAGATGGCGCGCCCTACTATGAACTAGATGACTTGGGAATCAATCATTATGCATTAACGTTTGATCAAAACGGTCGCTATTCGGAAGACGCAAGGATCCAATTGGATTTTAACACCATCGCCCTTCATATTCTGGAACTGCAAAAATCAGCGAAGCAAAACGGATTGAAGATCGAAAAAGTGATCATCAATACTGAACTGAAAGACGAACTTTTTGCCACCGAGCAAGGAAAAATCCTCAAGAACAGTGGAATCTACATCGTTCAAAATTTGAGTGAATTGATCAATAGTGTGCACGATGATCATTTTCATGTGGATTTTAAGGCTGCGCCTTGATTTTGGATTGTTGGACGTAGGAGAACTCCCGTTCTCTTTCGAAAGTTTCACTTTCTCTTGCGTTGGATCCTTGGATTTTTAGACAATACGCGATAGAAAAAAATTTAACTATTGATACGAATTCAATCCAACAATCCAACAATCCAACAATCCAACAATCCAACAATCCAACAATCCAATAATCCAGCAATCCAATAATCCAGCAATCCAGCAATCCAGCAATCTAGCTCACATAATCCTGCTTATGCACAAGCATATATTGATCGCCATCCAATTTCAAATAGCCCTGATCGTAGCAGAAAAAATAGTTGCCCCCTTTCTTGGTCGTATACGTATTTGTGAAATAATGAAAATTGAATCCTTCCTCAGCAAGCCGTATTCCATCCACAGTCACTTTTCCTTTGGGGTTCATTTCCATCAATATTCGTCGATTTTTCCTCAAAATATTGTTAATGCGACGGATGTATTTTGTGGCATCCTGATTCAGCCGATTGTTGTAGCCATTTCGACAATAATCAGAGCAAAATTTCTGGTCTTTTCGCCCCAATAATTTCTGACCACATTCTGTACACGCTCTTGTTTCCATTGTAGAAAATCCAGTAGTTGGTTTCAAAACAATGTTAACAATAATTAACAGCAAATCCAAGCCCTACAAGACTTATCTTTACATTTTTGTTGATCATAATCTAAGTAATGGAGGAAACGAATACCAATCCGATGAATCCAGCCGAAGCGCTGCGTATCGTGAGTGAAAAAATAAAAGTTGAATCTGTCGTCATCGACAAACTTCGTAAAGAGGTAGCAAAGGTGATCGTAGGACAACAATACATGATCGATCGTTTACTGATTGCTTTGCTTGCGGACGGTCACGTGCTGCTAGAAGGTGTGCCTGGATTAGCGAAGACTTTGGCGATCAAAACGCTTTCAGACGCCATCAACGTAGATTTTAGTCGGATTCAATTTACGCCCGACTTACTGCCTGCCGATGTGACAGGAACGCTTATTTACAACCAAAAAAGTGAATCGTTTTCGGTGAAAAAAGGTCCGATCTTCTCCAATTTTGTCCTTGCCGATGAAATCAACCGTGCTCCAGCGAAGGTGCAAAGTGCGCTGCTCGAGGCCATGCAGGAACGACAAATCACAATTGGTGACGAGACATATCCACTTCCCAAACCATTCTTGGTGCTCGCGACCCAAAATCCGATTGAACAAGAAGGAACATATCCACTACCCGAAGCCCAGGTAGATCGATTTATGCTGAAAGTATATCTTGGTTATCCATCCAAGCTAGAAGAGCAAATGATCATTCGCACGAACACGCGCGAGGGTGGTTTGACAAACGTACAGCATGTTGTCTCACCTGCCGATATTGAACGCTGCCGAACGCTTGTAAAACAAGTGTATTTGGACGAGAAGATTGAGCAATACATCGTGGATTTGGTATTCGCTACTAGAAACCCCTCGGATTTCGGGCTTGAATACCTAGAACCGATGATCTCTTTTGGGTGTTCGCCACGCGCAAGCATCAATTTGGCGCTGGCCTCAAAAGCATATGCGTTTCTACAAGGTCGAGGATTTGTGATTCCAGATGACGTTCGCGCTATCGCACCAGATGTAATGCGTCACCGTTTAGGTTTGACATACGAAGCAGAAGCGGAAAACATGACCCCTTCTGATATTATTGAAAAAATTGTCAATAAAGTAGAGGTACCATAACTGCCTCAACCGCATGGATACAAAGGAACTTCTAAAGAAAATTCGTCACCTTGAAATCAAGGCAAAGGGTCTCACTCGGCATATTTTTTCGGGGGAGTATCATTCTGCTTTCAAAGGTCGTGGAATGGCATTTAGCGAAGTTCGAGAATACCATTTCGGAGACGAGGTACGCACCCTTGACTGGAATGTCACAGCGCGATTCAACAGCCCATACGTGAAAGTATTTGAAGAAGAACGCGAACTCACAGTGATGCTCATTATTGATGTTTCTGGCTCCGAAAATTTTGGATCACAGGACAAAACAAAGAAAGATTTGGCACTCGAAATTGCTGCATTACTCTCATTTTCAGCAATAACCAACAACGATAAAGTTGGGGCAATCTTTGTGTCCGATCAAGTAGAACGATACATTGCACCCGGAAAGGGACGCAAACACGCACTGGTGATTTTGCGCGAATTGATTGAACTAAAGCCATCACACACAGGAACCAACCTCAATGAAGGGCTCAAGTATTTTCGAAATACACAGAAAAAACGTGGAATTGCATTTGTTATAAGCGATTTTGTAGACGAAAATCCATTTATGGATGGCCTGAAAGTTTCTCGAAAAAAACACGATATGGTAGCCATTCGTCTCTTTGATCGATCCGAACGCATATTGCCTGATCTTGGACTTATCCAATTGTTCAATGCCGAAACGGGCGAAACGACATGGGTTAACTCGAACAGCTCATCCGCAAAAAAAATCCACGCCGAAAACTTCGAACACTTCGAAAATGACTTGTTCATGGACTTCAAACGCGCTGGAATCGACTATGCTACCATCGCAACAGAGGAAGATTATATCAAACCGCTCATTTATTTATTCAAAAGCAGATGATTCGGAACCTGATTTTCATGCTTTTCATCTCCCTGTGCGGAACCTTGGCACAAGCGCAACAACTCTTGGAACAAATTTCACGCAGTAGCGCTCTGATTGGTGAACCTATTTTGGTGAAATACAGCGTAAAAACATCAAAAGGCGACACGATTGTTTTCACCGAGAAAGTGGATGCAATTGAGGCGAAATTGAAAGATGGCGGTGGATCACTCACCAAAAAAGGAACTGATTTTGAGCTAATTTCACCATTTCGAGATTCGCTCGTTCCGATGGGTAAATCCAAAAAATGGTTGGGTGAATATGCCCTCACAGCATGGGAAGAGGGTGAATTCATCATTCCTGGTCCAGAAATCTTGATCAATGATTCAACATATCGCTTCAAGGATTTGACCATTACAGTGAATTTGGTCGATCAAAAAAAGAACGTGGATTTATACGGCATTCGCGAAAAATTCACAGAGATTCCGATCGAACCCATTTCCGTGAGAGCGATGAAATTTCTAAAACGAAATTGGTGGTGGATCGCAATTGTGGTTGTTGCCCTTATACTCGGCTGGCTCATTGCACGAAGAAGACGCTGGGATAGAGAATTGGCAAACAAAAAAGTTGAGAAACCACTGACGTTGAAGGTGCGCACCATCATGGCGGTTGAAGCATTGGATAGAAGTGAGTTGTGGAACAAAGATCAGCTCAAGGAACATTTTGTGGAACTTTCTTACATCTTGCGTTCGTATTTGACTTCGCGGTATGGCATTTCCTTGCTCGATAAAACAACTGAACAAACGAAAATTTTGCTCACGAAACAAGGTTTGAATAACGAAACAGTGGACGTAATCGCGCGGATTTTATCCCAATCCGATATGGTGAAATTTGCAAAATCACGACCGGATGTCATATCGATCCTACACCAATCAACGCTTGTAAAACAAATAATTGCTGAAACCAGTCCGCTGGACTTTGATAATGTTGACTAACTGGAACATACGCTTTTGGGAATACGAATTCTATTCCTCGCACTGGCTTTGGCTGATGTGTATTGTGCCTGTTGTTCTCCTAATTTTGTATCGCTTGGAGCGCACCCGCAAGGGCGAGGTGAAATACAGCGGTCGCACAACCGATCAACGGGCAATTGGCTCAAAATGGATTGGGCGCGTTCGTGAAATCAACCTTCTGGTATATGGGTTTATCGCAATTCTGTTGATTTTTGCTATGGCGAAACCGTTTCATTGGGCGTACTACGAAAACAACGAGAAGGATTACAAAGACGGTATCGACATTGTGATCACGATGGACGTTTCGGGTTCGATGCTGGCAATGGATTTTGTGCCGAACCGCCTTGAAGCCGCGAAAGGCGTCGCGAAAGAATTTATTGATGGACGAAAAGCCGATCGGATTGGATTGGTCGCATACGCGGGTGAAGCCTACACCGCCTGTCCACCTACGTTGGATTATTCCATTTTGAAGCAACAAGTGGACATCATCAGTGGCGATTATTTGGAGGGCGGAACAGCGATTGGAGAAGGGCTTGGACTTGCGGTAACCCGCTTGCGAAGCGACAGCTTGAAATCGAAAGTAGTGATTTTGCTCACAGATGGAATGGACAATGGCGATCCCGAAAAAACATCACCTATGGAAGCAGCTGTCTTGGCAAAAGCGAAGAATGTGCGCGTTTACACGATCGGAGTTGGAAGCTATGGAACCGCCGAAACACCCATGGTTACGCCATTTGGGACACACTACCAAACTATGCCTGTGGAAATCAATGAACCTGAATTGAAAAAAATCGCAGCGATGACCAACGGTAAATATTTCCGCGCAACAGACGAAGAAAGCCTGAGGAGTATTTACAAAGAAATTGAACAGTTGGAAAAACGAAAGATGGAAAACAACCATTTTAAATCGGAGCCACCTGCTAATCCTACCGGCTTCTTGAATTGGGCTTTCGTGCTAGCAATTCTTACATGGTCAACCAACTACCTTGTTTTCAAGCACAATGAGTAAACAGCATTTCACATATCGCTTGCGTCTCATTCTAACGGGAATCATAACTTGGGAAATTCTCTTTTGGGCCATTTATTTCATCCTAACAAACGCCTTTGGCTGGGTTGGAAAGGGAGGTGATCAGCTTGCGTACCGTTCGCCCAATGCACTTTACTTGCTCATATTCTTGATTCCGATTACGGGAATTTTTATCTACAACGTTCTCCAAAACAACCGACTTGTTGCTCGCGCCAATTCGCGAATTGCAGAATCCTACCTAAGGCCGGTGTCATCGATGAGTACTTTCATTAAGTTCTTTTTATTTCGCAACGCGCTTGTTTTCATAATCTTGGCAATTGGACAACCGATATACGGCACGAAAAAAGTCAAAGGAACTTCTGAATCCTTGGAGTTGGTGATTGCGCTCGACATTTCGAATTCGATGAATACCTATGACATTTCCGATGATTTTTCACGCCTCGCGATTTCAAAACGGGCAATTATTCAGCTGATCAACAACCTGCATGGTGAAAAAATTGGGATTACACTTTTTGCCAACAGTGCGTTTGTGCAACTCCCCGTCACCACAGATTATGGAGCTGCCAAAATGTTTGTTCAAGACATCGAAAGCGCCATCATTACAAGTCAAGGCACAAACATCAATGCAGCATTGAGTGTTTCATCGAAAATGTTTTCGAAGCAACGAACGACTAAAGGCATTATCTTGATTACGGATGGTG
>JBFYPU010000250.1:0-21114 GCA_041303175.1 Crocinitomicaceae bacterium
ATTGAAAGAATTTGAATCCTTCGCGGATTTCAACAAAAAAGATAAGAAAATTCAACCGTTGGTTCTGTTCGATCGCGGAGATGCATCACAAGGGTTGACATTCCCGATGGGAACGAAAGTAGTGAACACAGCAGACGAATTGTTCGTGGTCACCAAACAAACAGCCAACAGAATTGTCTTTGAGCTAAAAACAGGTGAAGGTTCAATTGAGTATGTTTATCAGCTTAAAAAAGACGCGTACGATCTTGATTTCGACATCAATATCAAAGGTCTTGGCGGACAGGTTACCCCGAAAAACGTCATGTACAACTGGGACGTTGCCTATAAACTCACCGAGCGCTTGATGGCTGAACAACGTCGTGTATCGACAGTTTGTTACAACTACGAAGAAGAGGGATTCTCTTACTTAAGTGAAATGTCAAATGACGACATCGTCGCAGAAGACAACATTGACTGGGTTTGCTACAAACAAAGTTACTTCTCCTCCTTTCTTCGACCTGAAAATTCCTTTGGGAAATCGGGATCAACGATGAAGGTCACGAACTACAACGAAGGCAGTGCGCGCAATGAAACACACGTAAAAGCGTACAGTTCAGAATTGAACTTGAATTTGAAAAACGTAGACAACGCCAGCGTGAGTATGAATTGGTTTTTCGGACCAAACGACTATTCTGTATTGACCTCGTATGATAGTGATTATGACCAAGTGTTGAATTACGGTTGGGGAATCTTCCGTTGGATCAACATCTACGCCGTTCAGCCAATCTTCGACCTTTTGAACAGCACTGGAATGGCGATTGGAATTGCGATTCTGCTTCTCACTCTCCTTTTGAAGTTGATATTGATGCCGATTCAATGGAAAATGTACACCTCTTCTGCCAAAATGCGGATTTTGAAACCGGAGATTGACGAAATCAACGCGAAATACCCGAACAAGGAAGACGCGATGAAAAAGCAAATGGAAGTCATGGGATTGTACCGAGAATCGGGCGCCAGTCCACTCGCTGGCTGTGTTCCGATGTTGATTCAAATGCCAATTCTTTTGGCCGTGTTCCGATTCTTCCCGTCTGCATTTGAACTTCGTCAGAAAGGATTTTTATGGGCAGAAGACCTCTCCTCCTATGATTCAATTGCGACCTTGCCATGGTACATTCCAGTGTATGGCGACCACGTCAGTTTGTTTACGCTTTTGATGGCAATCACAACCTTGATTTACACGCACATCAACAGCAGTAACATGTCTGCGCAGCAGCAACCAGGGATGCCAAACATGAAAATCATCATGTACTTCTTCCCAATAATGATGATCTTTTTCTTCAACAACTATTCATCAGGTTTGAGTTATTATTACTTCATCTCTACCCTGATTTCTATTCTCATGATGATCATGATCAAGAAATTCTTTGTTGATGAAGACAAGATCAAATTGAAAATGGCAGAGCGAAAAGCCAATGCTGCTGAAGGAGGATCGAAAAAAGCGGGTAAATCCAAATTTCAGGAACGCCTAGAGAAAATGCAAAAAGCACAACAAGAACAATTGAAGAATAAGAACAAGTAATTCTTCTTATACTGAATTTGATCCCGTGCAGACGATAAAAGTTAGCACGGGATTTTTTTTGGCATTCATCGATTGACTAAATCTAGGAAAGACAAGAAATACTCATTTGAAGAAATTAAGCCAATCTTTGTAAACGATATTGGAACTCATGAAAAACACAGTAATTATTGGATCTGGATCCTTCATTCCAGAAGTTGAGATTGAAAACGATACGTTCATCGAAAATCCATTTTGCTTTGATGATGGGCGGCGTATTCAGAACAACAATGAAGACGTTATTGCTAAATTTCAAGAAATCACTGGAATTACTTCTCGGCGTTATGTGAACAAAGACCAAAGTTGTTCACACATAGCTGGCATATCTGCCGCACGAGCAATACAAGACGCCGGAATCGATCCAGAAAGCCTCGATATGATCATTGTTGCCCACAATTTTGGAGACGTGATTGATGGTTCCAACCAAACAGACATTGTGCCTAGCATTGCATCGCGCGTGAAGCACACCCTTGGTATAAAAAATCCATTTTGCGTTCCTTATGACATCATTTTTGGTTGTCCTGGATGGGTTCAAGGTCTCATTCAAGCGCACATTCACATACAGGCAGGCGAAGCAAAACGCTGTCTCATCATTGGTTCAGAAGTATTGTCACGTGTAGTTGATCCGTTCGATCGCGACACGATGATCTTCGCAGATGGCTCTGGAGCCGTGGTTGTAGAAGGAATTGAAGAAGACGAAAAGCGTGGAATATTGTCTCACGCAACCGTCTCTCATGCGATGGAAGAAAAGGATTACCTCTATTTCGGAAAGAGCTTTAATCGATTTGGTAACGAATCCACAAAGTACATTAAAATGAAAGGACATAAAATTTATCAGTATGCCCTGACAGAAGTTCCGAAAGCCATCAAACATTGTATAGATAAAATAGATCTTCCCTTGGAAGATGTCCACAAAATATTGCTGCATCAAGCCAATGAAAAAATGGACGAAGCAATTGTTAAACGCCTTTATCGCACGTGTGAAGTAAAGCAAATCCCCGAGGATATTATGCCAATGATCATCGAACGCCTTGGCAATAGTTCCGTTGCGACCGTTCCGACTTTGTTCGACATGATTCAAAAAGGAAAACTTCCGAAACACCAGTTTCATCGCAACGATAAAATCCTGCTCGCTTCAGTCGGAGCTGGAATGAACATCAATTGCATTGCGTATCAAATCTAAGTTTTAACGAACAATAGGTAGAGCGCTTAAACGGCTTTTAAACCCTTCTAAACTAGCGTTCAATTTTTTTATAGGACGCTACGATCCCTTTGATGAGCGCACTACTAAAACCTGCATGTTCCATTTCATTCAACCCAACAATTGTGCAACCCTTTGGCGTTGTCACCTTGTCAATTTCCGCTTCAGGATGCGAACCGTTTTGAATCACTAACTCCGCAGCACCCTTCATTGTCTGCGCGACTATTTTTTGCGCCGTTTGTGCATCAAAGCCCACTTCTATTCCACCTTGTATCATCGCACGCATGAACCGCAGTACATAGGCAATACCACACGCACCGAGAATCGTAGCAGACTCCATAAGACTTTCATCAATGAAAACCACTTCTCCAAGAGTAGCAAACACCTCCTCTACCTCGACCCGACGATTTAACGAATCATCCCCAGCGGAGATCATTGTAACAGATTCATTCACAGAGGAAGCCGTGTTGGGCATTGCTCGATACATGCCTACGCCTTTTTCCAACTTAGCGGCAATTTCATCCATTCGAATCCCGGTTGCAACGGAAACCAACGTATGCGTATTCGGCAAAAATAAATGACCATTTTTTTCTAGAAAATCCAACACCATGAATGGCTTCAGTGCTAAAATAATGAGCTCAGAATTAGCGATCAACTCCTCATTGTCTGTGGTGAACTTCACACCCTTAAACCGCTCAGAATCAACTGTTGAAATTGTTCGTTTACTCGCATAAATTTGCACCGTTGGATGTGCCTCCAAGATCCCAGTTAGCAGACTCATTCCCAAATTCCCACAGCCTATGATTCCAATCTTCATTTCTTTTTTTGCGCAAAACTACGATTAGTTCACACATGAATATTTCAAAATCGTTCTTTAATTGCTAACTTTAACTCTTCGAGAATGAAAAACAGTCTACTCATATTCTTCTGTGCCTTCCAATCCTTGGCATTTGGGCACGATTACTTTTTTGCGTTTGCAGAGGTGAAATACGACGACTTCTCTCAAACTTTTGAAACCAGTATCTCAGTCTCCGCGCATGATCTCGAACGCATCTTTGAGCAAAAATCATGGTCGATGGATGAATTGAATCACTTTTCAGACGACAGCGAGGACTTGGATTCCATTTCAAGCTGGATTCTCAAGGAATTTACGATCAACTCTGCATCCAATCAAGTTGACTTTACGCTCATCGGTTGTGAAACAGAATTAAACGGAATCGTACATTTCTATTTCGAATCAAAACCCATTGAAATAACTGATAGTCTGACTGTTAAGTTCAACTTTTTGATGTCACAATTTCCCCAACAACAGAACAAACTCACGCTATATTACCGTGATCAAACGATCACTACCACTTTTTTACCCTCGAGCTATACGCACGAAATCAGACTAGTAAACGCTTAATATGAAACAACTTCTTCTTATTTCATTGGTTCTCCCTTTCGCATTGACTGCACAAAACGATAAATTCGCGCAGCTCGGTGAAGAAATTCCTACTCCAAACGAATATCGAAATGCTGCAGGTGCCCCTGGACACAACTATTATCAGCAAAAAGCCGACTATAAAATTGACGTAAAACTCGACGACGTCAACCAAAAAATCACAGGATCGGAAACCATCACCTATACCAACAACTCACCCGATCAACTAGAATACTTGTGGATTCAGCTCGATCAGAACATATTTTCACCGGATGGAGATGGCAAACTCATTTCGATTGAGCGCATGGAAGACTTTAAATCCATTGACGACGTGAAAAATTACCAGTTCAAATTTGATGGAGGATTTAACATTGAAGAAGTAAAATCAAGCGCTGGAAAAGGCATGAAGTACTTCATCAACAAAACGATGATGCGCATCGATCTTGAAAAACCGCTTGCTCCGAACACAAGCATCAGTTTCTCGATTAAATGGTGGTACAACATCAATGACAGAATGAAAATCGGTGGACGTTCAGGCTACGAACACTTTGAAAAAGAAGACAACTACCTTTATACCATCGCACAATGGTTCCCTCGTATGTGTGTCTACAACGATGTAACAGGATGGCAGAACAAACAATTCCTAGGTCGCGGCGAATTTGCTTTGCCCTTTGGCGATTACACCGTTTCGATTACAGTGCCTGCCGACCACATTGTTGGAGCAACAGGAGAATTACAAAACGGCACAAAAGTCTTGAGTATCACGCAGCAAAATCGTTTGAAGGAAGCCATGAAATCGGATACTCCAATTTTGATTGTCACCCAAGCCGAAGCGGAAGCAGCAGAAAAAAGCAAAGGAAGTGGAGAAAAAACATGGGTTTTTAAAGCCATCAATGTACGCGACTTCGCCTTTGCCACCTCGCGGAAATTCATTTGGGATGCGCAATCCGTCACCATGGAAAGCGGTAAAACCGTTCTTGCCATGTCCTACTATCCCAAAGAAGGCAATCCACTTTGGGAGCGTTACTCCACCAAACTCGTTGCGCACACCCTCAAAACTTACTCCAAGTACACCGTTGAATATCCTTATCCCGTAGCCATTTCAGTTCACTCCAAATGGATCGGAATGGAATACCCTATGATTTCTTTCAATGGTGGACGGCCTGATGATGACGGAACCTACTCGGAACAAACGAAATATGGCATGTGGGGCGTGATCATTCACGAAGTCGGTCACAACTTTTTCCCGATGATCATCAACTCCGACGAACGTCAGTGGTCATGGATGGATGAAGGACTCAATACATTTGTGCAATATTTAACCGAGCAAGAATGGGAGCGCGGCTATCCATCGCGACGTGGACCAGCAAGCATGATCACCGACTATATGCGTGGAGACAAAAAATTCATCTCCCCCATTATGACCAACTCTGAATCCATTTGGCAATTTGGCAACAACGCTTATGGTAAACCAGCCACAGCGCTGAACATACTCCGTGAAACCATTATGGGTCGAGAATTGTTCGACCATGCGTTTAAAATCTACTGTGAACGTTGGAAATTCAAACACCCGACACCAGCCGATTTCTTCCGAACCATGGAAGACGCCTCAGCGGTTGATTTGGATTGGTTCTGGCGTGCATGGTTTTACACCTCCGATTACGTAGACATCAGCTTGGATGAAGTGAAATGGTTTCAACTAAATACCATGGATCCTGAAGTTGAAAAAGCCTTCGCCAAAGAACAAAAAGCAGCGGAAGACGTGTTTATCGGTGACAGCCGAAACAAAGAAACGATAACAGAAACAGTCAACGAACGCGATCCAAACATTGACGACTTCTACGGAAAACGGGACATTTTTAAGGTGGACGCACTCGATCGACAAGAATACGATCAATTTAAAGCTAAACTCAAACCGGAAGACCTTGCCCTCTTAAACGCTGGTGCGCACTATTACGAACTCAGCTTCACGGATCACGGAGGCGTTCCTTCGCCAATCATTCTGAAATTTACCTTTATGGACGGAACAAACGAAGTAATTAGAATTCCAGCAGAAATCTGGCGACGCACCGGTGAAGACGTGAGTAAAGTGTTCCTATTTGAAAAAGAAGTGACGAGCATTCGCCTCGATCCATTTTTGGAAACAGCAGATTGCGACGTTAACAATAACTCATGGCCAGCGGTAACGCAGCCTACTCGATTTGAACTGTTCAAGCAACGACAAACCGATGAAAACCCGATGCAGCGTCAAAAACGTGTGGAGGAATTGGAACGGTAAGTATTGCACTTCGACTGCGCTCAGTGGCGTAGATTAAAAGAGATATAGATTGAGATAGAGAATTTACCTGCGGTGCTCTCAGCGCCCTGTTGTTTGACGGCATCCCAACACTTTTTTTCGTCTGGAGCTATCGCATTATGCCCTGGCGTGTATTTTGGATATTGAGAACAAGTCCTTAGTCCTTACGTTCAATGCGATCAAACACTGTTGTATTTCCCGTTCCTGTCGGATTTGCCTCTTTAATCAGTTTGTAGTGCTGAAATTTATCTTGAATAAACGTGATCAATTCCATTTCTGTTGCTGTTTTCAAAAACTGTTCATCCATATTCAGGAAATAAATAAATTCCTCGAATTCCTCATCGGACAGCTCGATCACATCATATGCGGCATACACCCGAAGTAGCTCACGTACCACATTGAGTTGATCATCTTGGTGTTCCTGCTCAGCAATCCAGCGCTTGGTGCGCTCCTTTTTTGAAAACGCCTGATACAACGCTGTGATTGGACTCTGCAACATTTCCAATCCCGTCACGGTTCTCGTTTCACGTAAGGCCAAAGTTTCTCGCTCCTCCTTTATCTCCTGTAAACTCTTCAGCGGTCGCACTACTACAGGATCTAACTCCAAGGGATCTCCTTCAATCACAAAATTCCGTATAAACTGACAATTTGAATCCGCAATCACCCGAGTGTGCACAGCAGGATAACCCGTAATTGACAACGAAATGCTATCGCCTACACGTGCGTACACCGAAAATGAACCATTCGGCTGACCAAATACCCCGCGTCCCGTTGTTCGATTGATTACCATCAAATTATAGAACGAACTCGGACGCAGCGTATCCTTTACGCGACCTGTAAACAATACCTGATCACATTCCTGCGCAAACGAAACAGCAAAAAATGCAAAGCAAAAAAAAGTCAGACAAATTCTCCTCATATAAAACGAATGTACAAAAATAGTTCCGCGATTTCACCAGCCAAGCTTACAACAAATGTTAATCCATAAAAAACACCAATCCACCCTAGTAATTTACATTTGTAAACTATGAAAAAGGCCCAAGAAAAACCAAATAGTCGTATCTTTGCAACATGAAACGCGTCGTAGTAGGATTATCAGGTGGAGTAGACTCAAGCGTAGCTGCCCATTTACTTATAGAACAAGGATATGAAGTGATCGGGATGTTCATGCGCAACTGGTACGACGAAACCGTTACACTTAGCGACGACTGCCCCTGGATCGATGATTCCAACGACGCCCTTCTAATTGCCCAACAACTTGGCATCCCCTTTCAGGTAATCGACCTTAGCGCAGAATATCACACCCGCATCGTTGAATACATGTTCCACGAATACGAATCCGGAAGAACACCTAACCCAGATGTGCTTTGCAACCGTGAAATAAAATTCGATGTATTCCTCAAGGCCGCCATGGAAATTGGCGCCGATTACGTCGCAACAGGACACTACTGCCGAAAAATTCAACATCCAAACGGCACATTCGGATTGCTATCAGGTCTTGACCCAGGCAAAGACCAATCCTATTTTCTTTGCCAACTCACCCAAGACCAGCTATCAAAAGCACTTTTTCCAATCGGAGAACTTCTCAAAACCGAAGTACGCGACATTGCCCGCAACCTTGCACTTCATACCGCCGACAAAAAAGACTCACAAGGCCTCTGTTTCGTTGGTAAAATAAGTTTACCACAATTTCTCCAGCAACAACTCAAAGCCAAAGTAGGACCAGTCATCGAGATCCCGAACACACTCGAGCAATTTGACCTTTACGACCAAATTCCCAGAAACGCAGAGAACATTGAAGAACTCACGAAGCCCTATCAGTATCAAAAAGAGCAAGGAATCGTTGTGGCCCAGCATCAAGGAGCTCATTTCTACACCATTGGTCAACGGAAAGGACTACACATCGGGGGCCGACCACAACCCTCCTTTGTCATCGGAACTGACGTGGAAAACAATCTCGTTTATTCAGGGCAAACCGACGAGCACCGCGGATTAAATAGATGGTCTTTACTTATTGATAATAAAGAATTTAACTTCGTTAATCCAAATTACACTTTAAGTGATTTAGACAACTTGCATTGCCATTTACGTATCCGATATAGACAGGCTCACCAAGCTGCCACAATCTTCATTAAAGGCATGAAAATCTATGTATTGTTTGATAAAAAGCAACGCGGCATTACCCCAGGACAATTTGCAGCCATTTATATCGGAGAAGAACTGATCGCATCAGGTGTTATTCAGCACTAGGAAAGTAGACCTTGAACGATCCATCCGCATAGAAAAACACAATCTTTTCGACAGCTTTCTCGGCTCGTTCAACCTCTAAATTCTCCCGGGAAACAGCGCGATCTGCGCGTTCATACACATGGCGCTGCTCCTCTTTTACCACCCCTTCAAACTCACCACTCTGTTGAGTTCCCGTGATTAACCAAGCAGCATTTACATTAGGATACGCCTCAATAATCTTTGAAAGAAAATCAATCCCTGGTTTGTTACGTCCACTAAGTACATGACTTAGATTGGAACGTTTGATCCCAAGTCGATCAGCAAATTCGGCAGAAGTCAAATTATTGGCCTTGATAATTACACGAACACGATCTTGAATTAACATTTGTAAACTCTTAAATTGATTACAAATGTAACTAAAAGTTACAAAAATAGAACGCGAATTAACAGAAAACTGGGCACGAAAAAACCCTGATAGCTCGTTAACCGACCATCAGGGTTTAATTATTTGCTTCTACTCAAATTAGTTATACGAAAAGAACACAGACGCACGTTGTGGCTGATTCGACTCCGAATCCCCCTTCACGACATCCATTAACTGCGCTACTTGAAAAATGGACAAGTTACTTCTTTCTCCCTGCACACGGTGTTGAGACAATTTGTACTTAGCTGACTTCACACGGTTTGAATTAATGAACTGCATTCTAAAATGTTTTAAAGGTTTGGGTAGTATTACGCCAGCCTCATTCCGAATGTTACAAAAAAGCAAAAAAAAATCTCAATTTGCATTGAGAATAATTAAACTGTTTAATTAGCTATTGATACATAAAATAATCTAAATGAACAACTTATATCTTTAGTTACAATAGTAACTGAATTCAAAAAATAAATTAAAACTTTCTTGAATCTTTTAGAATTAGCGGATAAATCAGCTCCTCTAACCCATTCATTTTAATCTCCAAAATCAACTCGAGCTGCTTGCCTAGCTTGCCCGCAGGAAAACCCTTCCCCCGGTACCACACCAAATAATGCTCCGGTAAATGAATCAATAATTTCCCCTCAAACTTACCGAACGGCATCCGTGCATTTGCCAACTGCTCTAACTCGTGTTTTTGTCCTAGCATCTAAGCAGACTTTTCAGGAATAAGTGTTAACACCTCCAATAAATAGCCCCAGAACTTTTGCACCGACGAAATTTGCGCCTTTTCATCTGGAGAATGAGCGGCACGGATATTTGGTCCAAACGAAATCATGTCCACCGCAGGCAAATGCTTCAGTAAAATCCCGCACTCCAAACCAGCATGACACGCCTTCACCTTTGGTTGCTCATTGAATCTGCGCACATACACATCGCTCAACAACTGAAGAATTGCAGAATCCTTGTTCGGTTGCCATCCAGGATAATCGCCACCCTGTATCACCTCACACCCAATTGCCTCAAAACATGCTTTGATCGACCGCGCCACATCATCCTTTGTGCTTTCCACACTACTCCGCTGCAACGACTGTGTCAAAAACTCACCATTCTTCACCACTACCCTCGCTAAACTCGACGATGTTTCCACCAATCCCTCAATATCTGGGCTCATTCGAAACACACCATTGTGGACCGCGTAGATTGACCGAACAATTTTCAACAGGTCTTTCCCCGAAACGGCAGAACCATTGTAAATCGTTGGAGATAACGAAATTTTCAAATTTGCTTCAATCGACTTGAACTCCTCCTTCAACAGCAACGCCATCTCCCCGAACTCTATCTCCAACATACCCTCAAACTCGTGATCCACAGCGAATACCGCCACCGACTCACGCGGAATCGCATTGCGCAAACTCCCACCATCTATAGAAACCAACTGAAACCCCTTGATGACCATCAAACGCTCCAACATTCGGTTCATCAACTTATTGGCATTGCCACGCCCCTTATCGATGTCCATTCCAGAATGACCACCCAACAAACCACTGATTTTCAATTGAAAACAAGCAGCATCTTCCCACAAATCTACCTGCTCGTAGACCATGCGCGTGTTCGTGTCAATTCCACCCGCACAGCCGACAGACAGCTCATCGTCATCCTCCGTATCCAAATTCAATAAAATTTCACCCTCGAAATTGGAACCGTCCAACTCAATTGCGCCAGTCATTCCCGTTTCCTCGTCAATCGTGAACATCGCCTCGATCGCCGGATGCACAATTTCTTCCGACGCAAGAACCGCCATAATTGTCGCCACGCCAATGCCATTATCCGCACCCAAAGTCGTCCCGTTCGCACGCACCCAATCACCTTCAACAATCATCTCAATGCCTTGAATCTCAAAATCAAACAGTGTATCCGCATTTTTTTGGTGCACCATGTCCAAGTGAGATTGCATGATAATCGTCTTGCGGTTTTCCATGCCCACTGAAGCAGGTTTCTTAATCACCACATTTCCAATCCGATCCTTAATCGTTTCCAATCCCAGTGAAATTCCGAAATCCATCATAAATTGGATGACTCTTTCTTCCTTCTTAGACGGACGCGGCACCGCATTTAAATCGGCAAAATGATTCCATAGTGATGCTGGTTCTAGATTTCTTACGCTCATAGTATATTTTTGACACAACCGTGTCCTTTAAAATTTCTGAATCACCGATGTTCGTACTCTTCCGAAGCAATCGGAAAATCTGTTCATCAGGTAATAATTACCCAATCGAATTTTATTTCACCAATTTCTTGTAGCGAATCCGTTTTGGACCACTGTCGCCCAAACGTTTTTTGCGGTTTTCCTCGTATTCCGTATAAGAACCCTCGAACCAATACACCTCGGAATCGCCCTCAAACGCTAGGATATGCGTGCAAATTCGGTCCAAGAACCAACGATCGTGGGAAATAACCACCGCACAACCCGCGAAATTTTGAATACCCTCCTCAAGTGCTCGAAGTGTGTTGATGTCAATATCATTCGTAGGCTCATCGAGCAAGAGTACATTCGCCTCCGTTTTGAGCGTCATCGCCAAATGCAATCGATTTCGTTCACCTCCAGACAACACGCCGACCTTTTTATTCTGATCGGAACCGCCAAAGTTGAACTTCGAAAGATACGCCCGAGAATTGATCTTCTGGCTCCCCACCTCAATGTATTCTAACCCATTGGACACCACATCAAACACGGATTTATCCGGATGAATATCCTCATGTGTTTGATCCACATAGCCTATTTTCACGGTTTCTCCGACAGCAAACGAACCACCATCGGGCTCCAGTTCATTCATGATCATTTTAAAAATCGTTGTTTTCCCCGCACCATTTGGTCCGATAATCCCAACAATTCCCGCAGGAGGTAATTTAAAATTCAGGTCACCGTACAACAACTTATCCCCAAACGCCTTCATAACGTGCTCCGCATCGATCACATTATTGCCCAAACGCGGACCATTTGGAATAGGCATTTCAAGCATATCCTCCTTCGCGCGCACATCTTCTGAGAGCATTTTATCGTAATTCGCGATCCGCGCCTTATTTTTAGCATGACGCCCTTTTGGATTCATACGCACCCATTCCAGCTCACGCGCCAGCATTTTTTGACGCTTCGACTCCGTTTTTTCCTCACCCTTCAAACGATCACCCTTTTGCTCGAGCCATGAAGAATAATTTCCTTTCCACGGAATGCCCTCACCGCGATCGAGCTCAAGAATCCAGCCTGCCACATTGTCCAAGAAATAACGGTCGTGCGTCACCGCGATCACCGTCCCTTTGTACTGCTGCAAATGCTGCTCGAGCCAATCGATTGACTCCGCATCCAAGTGGTTGGTCGGCTCATCGAGAAGTAAAACATCAGGAGTTTTCAACAGCAAACGGCACAGCGCCACACGTCTACGCTCACCTCCAGAAAGCGTTCCAATCAACTGATCATCAGGCGGACAACGCAACGCATCCATCGCGCGATCCAGTTTCGCATCAACATCCCACGCATCTAGCGCATCTATTTTATCCTGAACAGCACCTTGACGCGCAATCAACTTATCCATTGCATCCGCATCATTCAAGATTGCCTCATCCATGAACGAATTGTTGATTTCTTCAAACTCCGCTAACGCATCCACAATTTCTTGCACACCTTCGAGCACGATTTCCTTCACCGTTTTGGTTTCGTCGAGCTCCGGCTCCTGCGGCAAATATCCCACGGTGTAGCCATCCGAGAAGACCACATCCCCTTGGTAAGAATTGTCCAATCCAGCAATGATTTTCATCACAGTAGATTTCCCAGAGCCATTTAAACCGATGATTCCGATTTTCGCTCCATAGTAAAACGAGAGGTAAATATTTTTGATGATTTGTTTTCCTTGAGGTGTATTTTTCGACACACCAACCATTGAAAAAATGATCTTTTTATCGTCAGACATAGTATTTCATTATTTCTATCAAAGTTAGTAGAAATAGGTTTAGGATGGCATTTGGTTGATTCAAATTTTCAACAATTATAGAAGATTGGCTGCACTTCGACTGCGCTCAGTGCGCGGATTGAAACAATTGGCGGAGCGCGTTAGGGATGTCAACGAAAAGCTCTCCTGATGTTCTTCGTCTGGTGACTTGCAGTGAACAGCCCGACCCCGACAGGTCCCGATTGCTATCGGGATTCGGATGGCGGGGGAACGCCCAAGAAAAAACAGAACTACAATTACCTACTTAATGAAACACGTCTCCTGTGTACAATTTCACGGAATAATTAATCAAGATCAATACTGCTGTAACGCTAAACAAGGTTAAAATCCATGCTGCACCGCGTTTAAACTTAAACATGAGATGAGCGCAAAGCAAGAGAACGCATGCCAGAAATGGAATTGTTGCCGGAAACATCCAGAAACTTTCCACAAATTCACCCTTCATGAGCAGCATAAAAGAACGTTGAAATCCACAGGTCATACACTCGACCCCAAATTGAGCCTTCCATGAACAACTAATCATGAATTAGAATCCACCATTTGCTAGAAGTGCGAACACAAAAATAAGGACAAAAAGACCGGCAAGGGAAACACCAATAATTGCACAAACCATACCTGCTTGCGCGTTTTTGTATGATTGCTGGTAATATGACGGATTTGACAAATAAACTTTCTTCACATTACTGAAGAGCGCTAATGCAATGATTCCGCAGATCAACCCTGGAATGGCATAAAACAAACATCCCACAATCGAGCAAATTCCCAATACAAGAACACCAATGGCATTTGGAATTTCTCCAGATCCAACATTACCGTTGCCTTTATTCGTCACACCCGGATCCAATAAATCGTCTAATTCACTCATTTATTCATTGCTTTAAGGTTGACACCATACATTATAATAAATCCGATGGAAATGAACACAGTTATAACCATCACTGCTACACCCATTGTCTCCATGAGACCACCCATTGCTTGAAGCGGCATGATCTCCCCCATCTTTTGCATAAGGCCCAAAGCGATGTAGGATCCGAAAATCGTTGCAACATGTCCAGCAACATAGAGTATAAAACCAAATTTCTTCAATCGCCACATCACCAGTGCGCCTGATAGGCAAAGTGCACTCGCGAGAAGAGAAAGTATATTTGCCCAATTTTGAATCGATTGCATTCCAGCGATATCAAGGTCATCCAAGATACCTTGACTAAATGGGTCAGATCCCATTCGCGCATTACTAAGGGTAGATTCAACATCATTCATCCCCGTGAACCCAACCAATGCAGAAATAATTCCGAAACCGGAACCAATAAAGGTTAGAATGCACAGCACTGATAAAAAAGTTGGTCTCTTGCGCTCATGTCTTTGTACGTCCTCGTCGAGGAGATTTTCAAAATTTTCCATTTTTCTAGTTATCGGTTTATCGTGTAGAGTTACTCTGCACCTAGATGAAGGTCTAAAGTAATAAAAAGCCGCAGTTGAACAACGAGGCTTTAAAATAAGTTAATCAAAAACCCCGACTAATCCGAGTAGATCGGAATAGTCGGGGTTCAGATTTCGAATCCTTACGGTTGATTAGTAACTGTTGTTGAGTTCGTTGCTGATTTCGTTACGAAGCTCATCATTGAGTTCTCCAGCAACAGCGCTAACAAACATCAAAGCGAGCACTAAAATGATAATACCGATAAGCATACCGATAATACCAGTGATCAAACCACCAGTTGCAGCACCTGCTGAACCTGCTTGATTTGGATCTGCTTTGATTTGTCCTTTAGCAACAATTGCCAAGATAACCGCTACAAGTCCAACTACAATTCCAGGCCAAGAAAAGAAGCCCAAAACGATAGATACAATTCCAATTACAAGACTGGCTGTTGCCAATCCATTACTTTTTTTTGTTCCGTCTGTCATAATATTTCATTTAGATTGGGGACGAATATATAAAATAACTTTGCTCAGAAATAAAAAAAGTCCTCACAATTGTGAGGACTTTTCAACAAAATTAGGTCTCAAGGACTTATTTCATGTCTTTCAAATTCAAACCGTACATTACGATAAACGCAACAGAGATAAGAATTCCAAAGATTGCTGGTCCAAATCCGCTCATGATAACACTTACGATGATTCCTCCAACTGCAGCTCCTGTATAAATGAAGAATCCTTGCTTTTGCAATTTCCACATTTTGATTACGCCGAACAATGAAATCAACGTCAACGCGATTGAAACGATCACAAGCGTCCAAATACTTCCTGTTTCAGCAGTTACTGTTCCACCTGCATCTTCCGCAGCGGACAATCCTGCTTCCAATACACCCATTGCAGCCGCGGCTAAAATACCACCGATAATGCTGATTCCTGCTCCTACGAAGCTAAGAATGCATAATACTGTTAGAAACGTAGGTCTTTGACCTGTTCCACCTCCATTGTTATCCAAAATTTCATCTGACATAATAGTAATTGTTTAAAAGTTATACGGCTAAAATATAAAATTCTGAATATGCAAGAACCGAATTCCTAAAAAAATATAAATAATACTATCAACAATTTAACTTTGATAACCTAGCATTCGTCGATAAACCTTGGCGGATTGAGCGCTCCTTTAGAAGTAAACGGCGTAAGTTCTTTTACAAAATGTGCCACATTATAGATTAGAAATCCCTGGAAATTCATCACATTTGACGCTCGTAAAGATCTCCAACATCCGAACGTTGACACAAAAAAACGCAACGTAGACCAATTATTTTCAGCGAATGCTGTATATTAGTTATATGAAAAGTATTTTTTTATTCGCAGTCCTTTTATCAACGGCTTTCATCTCGTGTAAAAAAGGAGTTGCCGATTTCACATTAACAGGAACAGTCAATGATCAAACCATGGATGCTTCATTAGTTGGCGCAACTGTTCGTTTGTACGCAACCGAGGCAGGCGGAGTGAATACCGATCAAATTGCGTCAACAATCACGGACGCACAAGGCAACTATTCATTTACATTTCCACGAGATAAAATTGAGACCTATTATATCAAAATTGAAAAAGCAAATTACTTCGAAGAGTACGTTGCCATTCCGTTTTCAAGTCTTACCGTTGAAGAGAATAACATTCGAAACTATTCAGTGAAGGCAAAATCTTGGGTGAAATTTCATTTTACAAATAGCAATCCACAAAGCACCGACGTCTTAGAATTCATTAAGCAAGAAGGGAAAGTTGATTGTGACGAATGTTGTCCAGGTGGTTACCGTTACTATTACGGAGCGGTAGACACGACCTTTTATTGCGTCAACGACGGGAATACTGTTTACTCAGGATACTACTGGGTTCAAGGAACTACAAATCAAGGCCCGATCTGGGTTGTTTCGACAGCCTTTGATACCGTTGAAGTGAATTTAACGTATTAGTTTTACATCAACCGGAGCCTACTTCATTCCGTTAAATCTTCGTGAATTTGAGTGTTTCTTTTTGATCACCAGCAACAATTACTACCACATACATGCTTGGAACAAGTTGGCTGACATCTACGATAAACTCCGTTTCACCTTTTGAGACGCGCCCAGCATGAATTTCCTGGATGCGTTGTCCATTTAACCCGATCAACTGAATTTCAACACGATCTGCTTTTGGCATCTGAAGTCGCAGTGTGATTTCATTTACCGCTGGATTCGGGTAGATCAATCCAGACATTTTCGTGCATTTTTCCTGAGAATCTAGCTCAACTGGCGTTGTTTCCTCCAAATAGGCAATATATTCACCGGTCCATGACATTCCGCCGGCGATGTTATATCGTTCATTATCAGGCAATAATACCTCTTCAATAACCACCGTCTCTTCCAGTTCAGCTTCTTGTTCTTCGAACACCATTTCGCCAAGCTTGGGTAGTTCAATTTGCTCTAAAGGAATCCCGTTTTCGCTTTGCTCCTCACCTACTTGTGTAATGTTAACCATTTCACCCGTAGTCGTGATTGACTCTTGGAAATCGGCTTTTCGCTCATTCAAAATTTGTTGACCGACGCGTTGCATTTTCTCGGCAATGTTCTCTTCCTCACAGCTAAAAAGTGTCAAGCCAAACACAACGAACAACGTGAAAATCCACGCTCTTTGGTATGAACGAGAATTATTGATTTTCCATGCCTCAAAATCGGAATTGAGCTCCGCTAGCTGCACATTTTCAATGCGACCGCAGACGCGGCTACCGATGTTTTGTGCAAGAATGGTTCGAATTTCAACCGCAGATTTATTGGTAAAATCAAAAACGTCCAACGCACATTTTTGGCAAAACGCACCTTTTTGCGTGGGCGTCATTTCGTTCCAATTTTCGGAACACGGTTCGGGAATATTGATGTTTTTCATGCGCGTCATTTTTAGCCTATACATCTAAGATGCACAAGCGTTCAACATTACATAAAACAAATTAAGGATTTCTTATTCGTCGTCGAGAACTGCTCGTAGCTTTTGACGAAGTTGCCGCGTATATGTTTCGGTGAGGTATTTCAGGTAATTCGGCGTGCTTTTGGTGATACACTTTGTGTAATGCTTCAACCGATGTTCGATGTGATCTGCGAGCATATTCAAGATTTCGAGACCATGAAAATAATCCTCAGCTGCCTCTCGGATCACCTCAAAATGATTTTCAAGTGACGCATCGACTGCTTCTTTTCCTTTTTTATTGTTGTCCAAGCAATCGTAGTAATAATCCTTGATGGAAAATGCTTCGAGCGCCTGCGTATTCAACAAATCTGAAATATGTTTGGGATATTCAAATTCTACCTCAAACTCTAAATCCTCCGCCTCACTTAGTCGCGCTTCCAAGAAACGATCTGGAAAACGGAAAGCATCTTGCCAATTGAGGTAATCTTGCCACAAACCAAATCGGCGTACATTGTTCCCCAAGTCAATCACCTTGAACAAGCTTTTGTTAGGCAATTTACGGGAGCCACGTCCAATCATTTGATGGTATAAGGTCAATGAACGCGTCGCACGATTTAAAATAATTGTTTCTACAGTAGGCTCATCAAATCCTGTGGTCAAGATCCCTACGGATGTCAAGATTGCATCAGGCGTCGTTTTGAACCAACTTAATACATCTTTTCGATCCTTTTCGCTAAACGTTGAATCCAAGTGACGGATTTTATAGCCCCGTTTCTTAAATGTTTCTTCTACGCGTATCGATGTATCAATCCCAGAATTAAAAATCAAAGTCTTTGATCCAACCGCAACCTCTTCGTAGGCGAAAAGCAATTTTTCCTGCATGAAATAATTCCCGTAGACAACATCGGAGCTGCTCACCGTAAAGTCACCATTCGAGCCAATTTTTAATCCATGGAGATTCACATCATAAGTATACGATTCCGCATTCGACAAATATTCTGACTCAATCAGTGAAGCGATACTTTCGCCGACCAACAACTTGTTGTAGTTATCATTTAATGGAAGTGCCTTATTACTGCTCAACGGAGTTGCTGTAACCCCCAAAATATTCGCATTCCCGTAGAATTGAAAAATCTTTCGAAAACTATTGTAATGCGCCTCATCAACAATCACCAATCCAACCCCTTTGATGAAATTTTCATCGTCATTGAGTCGATTGTTGAGCGTTTCCACCATTGCGATAAAACATTGATATTCTTCCTCGTCAGGAATTTCCTTTACCTCACTGCTGATCACCTTGTTTCGAACACCGATGGCAGAAAGTTGCTTAGACGTTTGCACCGATAACTCAATTCGATGCGTGAGAATCAACACTTTTTCCTTTACAGTTTCAATGTATCTGCGCGCCGTTTCAGAGAAGATCACCGTTTTTCCACCACCAGTCGGCAATTGAAAAAGAAGATTGAATTCTTTTCCGTTATTGCTAAGCTCCTCTAAAATGGCAAGGACGGTTTTTTCTTGAAAAGGATACAGGACTTTAGCCTGGTACAACTCGGTATCGATCATAGCACTTATGCGGAAATAAGGGCTACAAAGCTAGTGTCTTTTTCGTGAAATGCAAAATTAAATCACAGAAAGGTCGAATATATGGGTTGTTCATTCACCGCTCCAATCTTCCATCTAACACAGAGAATTCCAATTCCAATATGCACGTAAATCATCACACATGATCAAGCAATACAGCAACTAGCAATTGTATAACATTTATTTATGGCTATATAAACTTAATCAATTTCGCCTATGTACCTTGAACACTAATTTTGTACAGCAAACATGAGTACACACGAATAGCCGAAACAATGAAAAAAGTATTAATTTTAAGTAGCCTGATAATAACCACTTCGGTGATTGGGCAAAACGAAACAACAACAACTATGAGTAAATGTCCCTTTCCCCACGGAAATTCATCCGAGCAATCAGCACATCAGAATGAACAAGTTACTGATACCAGCACCGCTCGAACTCCGATCGCAATGACAGATTGGTGGCCCAACAAATTAGATTTGAGCGTTTTGAGAACAAACTCTGAACACTCCAATCCAATGGGTGACGATTTTGATTATGCCGCAGCTTTCAATAGCCTCGAGTACGACTCGCTTAAACGTGACATCGAAAACGTATTGACGGACTCACAGGAATGGTGGCCAGCAGATTTTGGAAACTACGGACCGCTCTTTATTCGTATGGCTTGGCACAGTGCAGGAACGTATCGAACAGGTGACGGACGTGGAGGCGCAAGCGAAGGACAGCAACGATTTGCCCCACTAAATAGTTGGCCGGACAACGGAAACCTGGACAAAGCCCGCAGATTGTTGTGGCCTGTTAAACAAAAATACGGCAGTAAAATTTCATGGGCAGATTTGATGATTCTCGCTGGAAACGTAGCCTTAGAATCCATGGGGTTCGAGACAATTGGATTTGCAGGTGGCCGAGTTGACGTTTGGGAACCGCAGAGCAATGTTTACTGGGGCAATGAAACCAAATGGCTCGATGACAACCGTTATTCCGACGATCACGAATTGGAGAACCCGCTAGCCGCTGTACAAATGGGACTCATTTACGTCAACCCAGAAGGCCCGAGTGGCAATCCAGATCCGCTTCTCGCAGCCATCGACATTCGCGAAACCTTTGCGCGCATGGGAATGAACGACGAAGAAACGGTGGCTCTCATTGCAGGTGGACATACCTTGGGAAAAACGCATGGAGCAGGTCCAGCCTCGAACGTCGGTCCAGAGCCTGAAGCAGCGCCCATTGAAGAACAAGGTTTGGGATGGAAAAGCGACTATAAATCTGGGAAAGGACAAGACGCCATTACATCAGGATTGGAAGTGACATGGACAATGACCCCTACCGAATGGAGCCACCAATTCTTGGACATCTTGTTCAACAACGAATGGGAATTGAGCAAAAGTCCAGCGGGTGCACACCAATGGATTGCCAAAGATTCTAAAATCACCGTTCCCGATGCATTTGATGCTAAAAAACGGCATACACCCACTATGCTTACGACCGATTTATCGCTCCGTTTTGATCCCATTTACGAGAAAATTTCCCGTAATTTTTTGGAGAATCCAGCTGAATTTGACGCTGCATTTGGTCGTGCATGGTTCAAATTAACGCACCGAGACATGGGGCCAACTTCCTTGTATTTAGGACCAGAAGTTCCGAAGGAACAATTTATTTGGCAAGATCCAATTCCCGCAGTGAACCATGAACTCGTTGACGCAAAAGCAATTGTTGCACTGAAAAAATCCATTCAACACTCCGGATTATCAAGCAGCGAACTGATTTCAACCGCATGGGCATCAGCATCCACATTTAGAGGTTCAGATAAACGTGGTGGAGCTAACGGAGCACGCATTCGATTGGAACCACAGCGAAATTGGGACATCAACGAACCCGCAGAATTGAAAAAAGTACTTGCGGTCTTCGAAACCATTCAAAAGGACTTCAACGCACGCTCGACCACACAAAAAATCTCCATGGCTGACTTGATCGTTTTGGGAGGAAATGTAGGCATCGAACAAGCA
>JBFYPU010000251.1:0-12333 GCA_041303175.1 Crocinitomicaceae bacterium
CATTATTACACCATGTCGAATTCGAGCACGGTGAAAGCCATCGCCAACGAAATTTTTTAACTATGAAAGCAATCATTTTTATTGCGCTTATTGGGTTTAGTGCGGTTGCATTCGCTCAGGCAGACTCAACATCTCGGGTTGAAAAAGCGAAGACGGAAAAACCTGCGAAAGAAAAAAAGCCAAAAAAATCGAAGGCTGAAAAAACGTCCATCACGCTACAAAATGTTTTAGTGATTGGACAAATGGATACACCCGATGATCGTTATTCGATTGAAATCAACCTTACGGACCTCTTTTCCGAGCAAAACATAAAAGCAATTCCTTCGTTGAACATCCTTAAAATGGGCAGTGATGCGCGTTTATTGGCAACGGATTCGATCCAAAAACTGGTTGCCGAAAAAGGCGTTGACACCTACTGCATTGTGAGCATTCGTGGTTTTGATCGGAAGTACACCGTCGGAAACATGGACGATGATTTTGCCACGTCACTCGAGCAGGCGAGCTTTTTTGAGCTCTATCGAACGGATGCCGTTTCTGTAAGTTTTCAAGTGAAATTTTTTCGAAACAACAAGTGTGTGCACTCAGAGATTATCAAGTGTGGTAACATCGGAAGTAGAGAAACAGTGATCAAACGTCTCCGCCAGCGCACGCAAAAACGCATAACGAAAGCGTGGACAAAATCGTAAGAACAGACACCAATGGCACTTCCATCTATTTTTAATTCAGAAATGACGGCGAAACAATTGGATCGCCTGAATACACTAACACCTGAAAGCAAGGTACTTTGGGGCAAAATGAACTCCGCTCAAATGTTGGCTCACCTCAATATTGGATACGACGCAACGTATGGTAAAATTGATGCAAAACCATCCGCATTTGCAAAATTGATGCTGAAATTATTTGTGAGAAAAATAGTGGTTGGTGAAAAACCGTACGCTAAAAATTCGCGAACTGCCCCACATTTTGTCGTCAGTGATGAACGTGAATTTGAAAGCGAAAAAGCAAAGCTCGCGGCTTACATTCAACAAGTCGAATCGGATGGCGAAGCATTTTTTGAAGGCAAGGAAAGTCCATCGTTTGGCAAAATGACCGCTCAAGAATGGAGCAACCAATTCTACAAACACTTGGATCACCACTTTTCCCAGTTTGGTGCGTAAACTTGCCCACATCATCAATCCGTTCAATGCCAATCCTCAATCGGATTTGTACACGGCGCAACCCATCACCTTTGAATCCATGCGGCGTGCGAAGCAAAAAGCAATGGGCGTTGTTGAGGTGGAATTGTGGACGGCGCAATACCCCGAGGATCGAAACATGGTGGACGAAGGATTTCTGCCGACACGCGACTTGGATCGCTCCGTACTCGATTTGGGAACCTTCAAAAAACCGATGAAATTGCCGCTCATTGGTGATATCGTGCGACGACTCTACGAAGAAAGCGATGCCGATTACCTCATCTACACAAACGTTGATATTGGTGTGTATCCCGATTTTTACATCGCTGTGAATCGGTTCATTGATGAAGGATTGGATGCGTTTATCATCAATCGACGTCGACTTCCAGCACATTTTACCCGCATCGATCAACTGGAAGACATCTACCGCGAAACGGGTAAAAAGCATCCCGGCTTCGATTGTTTCGTGTTTGATCGCCATCTGTTCAAGGACTTTCAACTCAGCGAAGTATGCATTGGCGTTCCTTTCATTGGAATCACCTTTGCACAGAATATTTTCGCCCTCTCCAAAAATTACCGACTCCTCGAAGAAGAAGTGTTGACCTTTCATATTGGCATGGAAATTTTCAAAGGACGCGCTGCCCGTGATTATTTTCGGTACAACCGCAAGCAATTTTGGAAGGCAATCAATTCATCATTACGCACACATATTTCTTCCAAAAAGTGGCCGTATTTCAATAGGATTCTTCCCATTCGATTGATTAAGTGGGGATTGCAGCCCAGTCTGCCCATCCGATTGGGATTGATGTTGGAGTGGGAACGGGTTTTTGGTAAACGAAAAAAGTGAGAACGCGTGAGCTGATCACGTATTCAGGAACACCAATTTGCGCTCTGCACTGCTCAATTCTAGGGTCATCTCATCCGAACTCCATTTCAAAAATACCGATTTGAACCGTGAAATGGCCTTTGCATAGTTCACTGAATTTGTGGTCAAAAGGAAAGCTGTTTCCGTTTCTGATACTAGCTGATAACCCAGCTTTAGGTTGAAATCGACGGCATTTTCATTGCCTTTTTTAATCGTTGCGTGCAGTTCCGAAAAACCGAAATAGTCGAAAAAAACATCCATCATCGCCGCGATCGCCATCATAGATATGGGCGAATTTCGATAGCTCGCTTCGCCAATAAAGATTCCTGCTTCGCCCGTTCGATCCGTCCAATTGATGTTTTTGACATTGATTACACCAATGCGTTTGGTGTTGTGTACGATCATCCAATACAGGTTCGATTCGTCGAGGGAATCAAACCAAGTTTGCTGCATCTCGGGAGAAATTTCAGTCTGAAAAAACATCTGATCGGCAACGGCAGGGTCATTTCTCCATCCGCGAACGAGTTCGAGCTCTTTCGAAACCAGCGGTGTCAATTCGATGCCGTATTTTGAAATCCGCATTAGAGTTTCACCTTGATGGCGTAGTTTGGTTTTCGAACACGCGAAGAATAAATGCGGTTGATGTAAATTCCAAATACCGCAATACTTGCCGCGATAATTGCCATGGCCGCGAGAACCGCGATCATAAACACGTCGATCACACTACCAGTTTCCAGTTGGAAATAGATGTAATAAATGGTCATTGCAATAATGGATACTGCGGTCAATATACACAGTACAACCATGATTTTGAGCGGTACACTGGTGTAATAAATGATCAAACGGAAGGAAAGCAACATCAATTTCCAGAGCGAATAGCCCGATTTTCCTTCTGCCCGTGGGTTGTGTTCCACTTCCACAAATTGGCTGTTGAGCGTATACCAACCGATGACTTGATTGATAAATAAATGATCTTGCGAATGGAATCGAATGCGGTCCACAATGTGTGCATCGATCAACCGAAAGGACGAACCAATGCTAGAGCCACCTTGACTTTTACTGAAGATCCGTTTCACGAAACGCGCACCAACGCGGCGAAACCATGAAGATTTCACCTCGGGATATTTTCCATAAATAACATCCGCCTGTGATGTTCGGTGATGCTCGATCAATTTTTTTATTTCCGCTGGATCCGTTTGGAGATCGTCGTCGATGGTGATCACTTTTGATCCCTGTGCCACATCAATTCCGCAGAGCGTTGCACCGTTTTGACCAAAATTACGCGAGAGGCGAATAATCGTAATGGACTCTTTGTACAGATTTTTCAAGCGCAGCAATTCGTTCCAAGAATTTTCCTCTCCGGAATCTTCCACATACACCACTTCGAAACTTAGCTCAAGTTCGGCCATGACGGATTGAATGCCAAGAAATAGTGGCTCAAGCGTTTGCACACTTTTGTAAACGGGGACAACGACGGAAAAATCTAGTTCATTCATTCCATTTCAATTAATTCAGGACACACGCAATTGCTCAAATGCAGAATTCCCGAGCCCCACGACAAACCTACGCCAAAACCAGAAATCAAACACGTTTTCGACGTATTTTCTAACTCAGTTCGTAGTGATTTCACCAAGGTAAACGGAATAGTTGCACAACTCGTGTTGCCAAATTCAGCCAAGGTATACGGCACTTTTTCCGCAGGGATCTTCAACTTTTTACGGATGGATTCGTTCAACAATAGATTGGCCTGATGGAAAACAGCGTAATCCAGTTCGTCGATGCTTACACCCGCTTTTTCAAGTGTCGCGTTCACATTTGGCACCACTTCTTTTAATCCAAAGTGAAAGACGGCATGACCGTTCATTTTCATCGACTCGCCTTTTTTTTGATGAATTGCATCACATCCCTCGCCATCGGTTTGCAGGTTGAACAGCGATTCTTTTACTGATAGATCAAACTCCAAGGCCGTTGCCGTTCCAGCATCCGAAAAGATGGGAATAGTGGACAGATCGTCCTTCTCCAACACGTGCGTAATCGTGTCACCCACCAATAGCAAGCCTTTTTTTAGTTCCGATGTTGCGATCAACCCCATCATTGTTGCCAAGCCATACACGTATCCCGCACAGCCTTGATTGAGATCCATGGCCATGCACGTTTTGGGCAATCCCAAGTGATTTTGCAAGAGCATACTCGAACCCGGAATGGGCTGATCGGGCGTTTGCGTGACCAAGATCAGCACTTCAATTTCGTTTCTGTCCCAGTTCAAATCGTTCAACAATTTATCCGCTGCGGCAAAACACAGATCGGACGTTGTTATAGAAGAGGGTGCGATTCTACGGGTTTTAATTCCCGTTGTTTGAATCAATAATTCCTTCGATTCAGTAGAAAGCGCGGTCAACTCATGGTTGGACGACACCTGCTTCGGCACTGCGGCAGAAATTCCTGCAATTCGTACATGAGGTGCGCGCAAAAATGCCATCAGTTCGATCGTTGTTGAAGAATATGGGCGTGCAAGCTTTCCAAATCTTGCATTTTTTTCATCGTTTCATGGCTTACCAGCACATCGTAATGTTCATCAATTGTGCTCACCACAATCAAGGATTGCATCGAAGTCCATTCGCTTACTTTATCAAAAGAGTTGGCGAATGTGCCCTCAAACTGTGCCTGAATCAACGATTGAAAAAAAGAAAAGCTCTGGTCCATTTGTACTAACATTCTCCCATGTACGATGTGGTAGGGAGTGTTTCAAAGATAGCATTTATTGCCAATTTTACCTTACTTTCGTTTTTGCTAAACGCCTAAACGAAACGCAGTGATTCCATTCAATAAACCCTATCTTACGGGGCGAGAGAGCCAATATGTTGATGAAGTGATTGCACTTGGTCGACTTGCTGGGAATGGAGAATTCACCAAAAAATGCCACGAACGCCTGCGCAAAGAATATGGATTTCAGCATCCATTTTTGACCACTAGTGCTACTTCCGCGCTGGAAATGGCGGCACTACTCGCAGATCTTCATCCCGGCGACGAAGTGATTTTGCCCTCTTTTACATTCGTGGCAACTGCAACGCCCTTCGCCTTGCGCGGTGCAACCTTGGTTTTTGTGGACAGTCAACCTGAGCACCCAAACATGGATGTTGTGCATCTGGAACGGCTTATCACGCCAAAAACAAAAGTCATTGTTGCCATGCACTACGCGGGAATGGCGTGCGACATGGATTCCATTATGGTACTTGCAGACAAATACAAGCTCCTCGTTATTGAAGACGCGGCGCATTCCATTGGCGCGTTTTACAAGGACAAAGCGCTCGGAACCATTGGACATTTAGCCGCATTTTCTTTTCATGAAACCAAAAACATCAGTTCAGGTCAAGGTGGAATGTTGGTGGTCAACGATGAACGCTTTTTGGATAGAGCAGCCATTTTATGGGAACGTGGAACCAACAGGAATGCCTTCGAGCGTGGGCACGTTGACGCCTATTCGTGGCACGATCACGGCTCCAATTTTTACCCGTCAGAGATTACGTCTGCCTTTTTATTGGCACAATTGGAGGATCGAGCCTTCATAGAAACGGAACGCGCGCGCATTTGGAATACCTATGCAGCCGAACTAACATCATTGGAAAGTAAAGGCTATCAATTGCCCGCGGTTAACGATGTTCAAACAAACAACCACCATATTTTTTACCTTCTGTGTCCAAGCATGGAACATCGTGCTCGGCTCATTGAACACTTGGGCAAGCATGGAATTTTGGCGGTTTTTCACTATACATCGCTTCATTCGAGTGCATTCATGCGCGCCCAAAACAAACCCATTCCAACGCTTCCAAATGCCGATTTTTTCTCGGAACATCTACTTCGTTTACCGCTCTTTGTTGGACTTACCGAAGCGGAGCAGAAGACCATCATTGAGGCCGTTTTGGGGTTTGAAAAGGGTTGATTTTGAGTTGCTAATAGCAAATCGATTCGTTTGATTCCAGTGAAAAGAACATTGAGAAGATGTTGGGCGCCTCCCCGACATCCAGCCTAACTTTCATTGAAAAAATCGCAGCATGTGTCTAGATCGGTCTACGTGCTTCAGTTCTGCCTGCATTTGCTAGTGCTGCTAATTTCCCAACAAGGTCACCATGCTTCGACAGGCTCAGCAAGCTGGTGCCATGTTGATGAAAAGCATTACACACATTGCTCGTCAGAAGCTACCGCACTTTGCCCTGGCGCAAACGTATCCGCTTCGAGCAAATAAACAAGGGTATAGAAATCGTTGCGTTCATGCTTCAGTTGATAGGATTGATCCATGCATTTGGCAACGACATGGTGTTCGTCCATCGACACAATTTCGATGTCCTCCTTCAGGTTGGTCAATTCGCCTCGCAGTGATTTAAACACAGATTCTTTGGCACCCCACAACACACACAAATCCAATTCAGTGGGCTGAAATCGCGCCAGTTCGGCATTTGAAAGAAAGTAATTTTCCACTTTTTGAAGGATCGTGCCGTGCGCCTCAATGTCAATACCAACCGCATTCAATTTCGACACGCACAGGGCAAACCACGTACCCGAATGCGAAATAGACACATTCAATTCTGGATGATTTGACAAAAACGGCGCACCATTTCCCGCATGCTCGAGCACTGAGTCACCAATCGCTTCAGTGAGAATAAACTGAATGACTCGTTCCTCAAATACCTGCCGCGATTCACTCTCCAATTTTTCGAAACCATTGTCCGTTGCGTTCACTACCCAAATGGTCGTCAAATCGTCGTGTTGAATGTGCTGATGGATGTTCATCTATCGTAGATTATGTCTAAAGTCAGCACAAGGTACGTTCTTTCCGCTGAACGAACAAGACAGAAACGTCAAAAACGTCAGATCAAACGCATTTACTTTTATTCCTAGGGATGTATTGCTGAACGCACGGCGAAAGCATCTATCAAACTCTCTAGCTGCCCTTAGAAAGTTGAATACTATACAATTAACAGGTTTCCCGAGCATCTTCTCACAGTGAAAATTGTATTTTTTCATTATCAATAAGTGCAACGCATCACTAAGAATGTAAGAACGATCGTTACGGGAGAAACCATTCGGGCCTCGCTCGACGAGGTTTCGCGTGCGCGCTGAATGCGGCTAAATTTGGAGCTAGCGCGTAGCGATCCGTGACAAATTCAGCATTCAGAAGTACGCGAAATAGCGCGGCTCAAGCACCAAGAATAGTAGGTTAATTACCAAGAAATCCGCGCTAAACGTTCGAGCAAGCCCGCGGATTTGTCTAACTTTTGCCGCCAAAAGTGGAAAAGAGAAATTTTCGAACAGTATTCTGCTATCGGTGATACTGCTGGTCAAGTTAAAAAAAGTCAATGTTAAATGCGCTTGCCCTATTAAAAGGTGTTGTTCCTTCTCAAAGTTTTCACATTCATTAAATTATTTGCTATTATTAAAACATGTTAGCGATTCCCATATCCTTCCCTGGACCGTCTGAATTGCCAGTGGCGATGGTAGCCGCAATTGCGTTTGGTCCAATCGCGATCGGTTTAGGGATTTATTTTTATGCAACTCGCCATACGCGCCTCTGGAAACGAGGTGTTTATCCACCAACATTGAAGTTTTCTCAAGACAATTTACTTGAAGCCTATCTCTCCTTAAGCGCGCGCATGTTGGGCAATGAAAAAGGAAAACGAAGCGTACAAGTGCAGTTCATCAACCGCTATTTCAACCGCTATTTTCCGATGTCAAACTACAACTTTGCGGATTCACTTGTTTATTCGATGCGGCACCCCATTCAAATTCCAAGTGTTTGTGCGTGGCTGAATGCGCAACTCCCCAAAGATCCGGAGCGTGCACAAGTCTTGTTTTTCTTGGCGGGCATCGCCTCACTGAATGGTCAAATTGAAGCAAGGGAACGCCAATTTCTCGAACGAATTCGTCTGGAATTGCAGCTCTCCAACGAAATATTAAACCACATTTATTCCGTCTACGCGTCCTTCAATGCACACTTCGAAGAGCGCAAAACGCAACAACCGATGCGCAAAACGCACCGCTTGGATTTGTACAGAAACGTCCTAGGAGTGCCAGCCAACGCCGACGCAACCGCGATTAAAAAGGCGTACCGGTCCTTAGCAAAGCAATACCACCCCGACACGCTCATCAACGCCACCGACGCCCAAAAAAAGATGGCCGAAGACAAGTTCCACGAAATTCAAAATGCGTACGAGTTTTTGTTGGAAAACATAGGGGATTAGCTTTTCTTCTCCGAGCGGGGTCAATGAAATGCTAGGCAGAGCGTTGGATTCCATGCATTTGAGCTAGCCTAAATGTCGGTAAAACAGTTCAACTCTCAATCAATTTAACTATACTTGTGTTGAATAGAATTTCAGATGATCCAATCATCCAATCATCCAATCATCCAATCATCCAATCATCTAGCAATCCAACAATCCAACAAAAATACCGCCCTCATCAAACAAAAGGCCCTCGAACTCGGCTTCATGTATTGTGGCATCTCAAAAGCCGATTTTCTCGAAAAGGAAGCCAAAGAATTGGATCAATGGCTCAAACATGGAAACCATGGAAAGATGGCGTACATGGAGAATCATTTCGATAAACGATTGGATCCGCGTTTACTCGTTGACAATGCGAAGAGCGTCGTTTCCTTGATGTTAAACTATTTTCCAAGCGAAACGCAAGTTGATCCAACTGCACCCAAAATTTCAAAATACGCCTACGGAATGGATTACCACTTTGTGATCAAAGACAAATTGAAGGAGCTGTTTGAGTTCATCCACGAGGAAATTGGCGAAGTGGGTGGGCGCATGTTTGTAGACTCCGCACCCGTGATGGACAAAGCGTGGGCAAAGCGCTCCGGACTGGGCTGGATGGGCAAAAACACCAACATCATTCATCCCAAAAACGGTTCGTTCTTTTTCATCGCAGAATTGATTCTTGATCTGGAATTGGATGCCGACGGCCCGATGAAAGATTATTGCGGAACATGCACGGCCTGCATCGATGAATGTCCCACCGAGGCGATTGTTCAACCCTACGTCGTGGATGGATCGAAGTGTATTTCATACTTGACAATCGAACTCAAAGATGCTGCACTACCATCTGAATTTCAGGGCAAAATGGACAATTGGATGTTTGGCTGCGATGTGTGCCAAGATGTGTGCCCGTGGAACCGATTTTCGAAACCCCACCAAGAAAATAAATTCAAACCCCACGACAATTTACTGCACATGTCGAAAGCCGATTGGCACGATTTGACCGAAGAAGTATTCATGGAATTATTCCGCAACAGTGCCGTAAAACGAACAAAATTCGTAGGATTATCTCGAAATTTGCGGTTTATTGAAGATTAGTTACTTCTTGCGAAAAGTTAATACCTGAATAACACGCACGAATTGTAGAAATCAATTGGTTTTTGTAATTTGACTTCTTGAAAATACGCTACACATGCCTCAACAAAATAACAATGGCCCGATTTCGTACAACATGGCTCCTTACGCTGGCCCATGGACGAAAGTGCAAGCCGGGCACCTACTTCGACGGACGATGTTTGGAGCAACGAACCAACAAATGTTGGATGCTGTGACCAATGGAATGGCGGCTACCGTTACCAGCCTTTTACAAATTCCAGCGATCAATGAGCCCTTAACCTATCATCCCGACGAGACGATCGCAGCTTTCAACACGTCCTGGGTCAATTCGGTGTATCCTTCCAATTCCAATCCAACAGCTGTGGCAGCCGCAGCAAACGCCCGAAATTTGTCATTGGCAACTTGGCTTATGAAACGGATCAATGAAGAAAATTCAGGTATTTCGATTTCAGAAAAAATGTGCTTGTTCTGGCAAAATCATTTCGCTGCAACGGCTACCGGTGATCCGCGTGCGACGTACGATTATTTTGTACTCATCCACCAATATGCGCTTGGAAATTTTCGCCAGTTTGTCAAAGACATGACCATCAATCCAGCGATGCTTTTGTTTTTGAACGGTGCCACCAATAATGTATTTAGTCCAAATGAGAACTACGCGCGCGAGCTTCTAGAGTTGTTCACAGTTGGAAAAGGGCCTCAAATTGGCCCAGGAGATTACACGAATTACACGGAAGCTGACGTTGCGGCTGGCGCAAAAATATTGACAGGTTACTACGTTGATGGAATTGGAAGTGATACCTTGACTGATGTGACGTCGAGCTTCGTCCCAATTTTGCATGACACTTCAAACAAAACGCTATCGTCCTATTTTGGAAATGCTGTGATTGTTGACAATGGTCCAAACGAATATGCGGACTACATTGATGTGATTTTCAATCAGAGTGCGGTTGCCGAGCACATTTCGCGCAAACTCTATCGCTATTTTGTCAATTTTGACTTAACAGCGGATGTTGAAACAAACGTGATTCCGATCATGGCGGCGAACTTGATCGCCAACAATTATGAGATTTTACCGGTCATGTCTTTGTTGCTTTCCAGTGAGCATTTTTACGATGCCTCTGTGCGCGGTGCGCTGATCAAAAGCCCACTTGAAATGATGTTTTCGATGTTCAACAGCACGGAATCTGTGCCTGGTTTCGACCTTGTGACGGATTCTGAAATGTATACATTGGTCTATAGTTTTTCTGAAACCATGGGTCAGGGATATGCTTCACCGCCAAGTGTTGCAGGTTGGCCAGCCTACTATCAGGCACCTTCCTATTCACAACTTTGGGTCAATTCAACATTACTCAAAACGCGGTTTCAAGTCACCGATTATATTACGCTCTTAACAGGAATTCCCGGAAATGGGAACGATTGGAAATTGAATGTTCTCGGCTTTTTAGATAATTTATCCCTGCCATCCAGCGCTCCAGATGTGATAAATGACATAGCAGATGTTCTCACACCAAAAGGATTGTCACCAACGAAAATCCTGATTCTTAAGGCGGTTCTAACCAATGGATTGCCTGATTTTGAATGGACGATTCAATACAACGAATATTTGGCAGATCCGGGTAATCCGACCTTTTCAGATCCCGTGAAACAACGGATAGAGTTAGTCCTTCAGCAGTTGTTTCACATGCCAGAATTCCAAACCATTTAGTTCCTCAAAAACAGACGAGATGAAAAGAAGAGATTTTGTAAGAAACTTAGCACTTGTATCAGCAGGAACACCCATCCTTCTCAACGAGTTGAAGGTACAATCCATCGGGAAAAAATTGTTCAGTGTTGCAAAAAGCAATGAAGATCGAATTTTGGTCATTATTCGGCTCAATGGTGGAAATGATGGTCTCAACACAGTCATACCGCGAGATCAATACGCCAATTTAACCATTCAGCGTTCGAACGTACTCATTCCAGAGACATCGGTTTTGGCTCTCACAACTGAGGTCGGACTGCACCCCGTGATGACCGGCATGCAAAACATGTACAACGACGGAAAATTAGGAATCATTCAAAGCGTGGGCTACCCTGAGCAGAACCGTTCCCATTTTCGATCCATGGATATTTGGTCTTCAGGTCTGATCACCGCACAATCGGATACAGGTTGGTTGGGTCGCTTCTTCGATGGCGAATATCCGGGCTATCCGAACGGTTATCCAGATGCCAATCATCCAGATCCATTCGCAATCAGCTTGGGCTATTCTGTTTCGGCAACCTGTCAGGGTTTGATGGCTAATTTTAGTCATGCCGTTGAAGATCCGTTTGATATTTACAATTTGACCAGTCAGGGCGCAACTAATGATGGAACCTATTACGGCGACCACATGGAATATTTGACAACGCTGATCAATCAAGCGAATGCTTACGGCTCACAAATCAACACAGCTGCCACCAACGGAAGTTCGTTGTCAACGTTGTACGACCCACTTAATCCCTTGGCAACGCAATTGAAATATGTCGCACAAATGATTTCGGGCGGTTTGAAAACCAACGTCTACATTTTGAACATAGACGGTTTCGACACGCACGACGCACAGGTGACGACGACAAGTACCACCACGGGTGCGCACGCGAATTTATTGAAACGCCTTTCGGATGCCGTAGCCGCTTTCCAAGATGATTTGATGCTTCTCGGACTAGAGAATCGCGTTGCCGGTATGACATTTTCTGAATTTGGTCGACAAATTGCGTCGAACGCGAGTTTTGGAACGGATCACGGCGATGCTGCACCCTTGTTTTTGTTTGGAGCTTGTCTCAATTCAGGAATCATGGGCAATAACCCAACGATTTCCGATACCATCGTGAACCAAGAAGGCATTCCAATTCAATACGATTTCCGGGATATTTATGCTTCCATCCTCAAAGATTGGTTTGAGGT
>JBFYPU010000252.1:0-4401 GCA_041303175.1 Crocinitomicaceae bacterium
CATGAAATCGCACGACTGACCATCTTTGAGACCCCGTGCTTTCCCGAATCCGCTGTTGGATACGGACACCAATTTGTTTCCGGGTAAAATGGCAATGAGGCAATTTTTCAATTTTGGATCGAAGGAGAAATTCGAATCACCAGCCGCGCTGTAGCGAACCACGGCATTTTCCTCCGGCGAAATCAAATAGAGCGTCACGAATTGTGGATCAACATTTCCTGGAAATTTGAAGTTCGCCGCCAACATGCGTGAATTCTCGCGTTTGTAGGCAATATCCCAATTGTATGTGCCGAAATTATCAATCTCAATTTCCCGAATGAGACGTCCCGCAGCCATATCTGCGACGAACTCTTGCGTCGCTACAAGTGCTTTTTTCATCGCTGCTTGATTTGTTTTGGATGCCGCTTGTGCCATTTCCATCGTGTAGGGTTCAATTGGATACTGCAAAATTTGTTTGGCAGCCGTTCTCGCCTCGAGCGTGAGTCCCAACGAATCCGTTTTCACCAGTCGCAGGTTTGTACTGCGTTTTTGTAGCACCTCCTTTTCACCATCCCGCAACGGCCTTTTGACCTTCCAACCCACGATGTCCATTTTCGCGAGTTCAGGGAAATTTTTTGTACTCAAATTGACGTCCAACAAATCAAGTGGTGCTGCCTTTCCTTCTTCTTTTTCTGACTCCGTTTTGATCGGCTCACCTTCTTTGGTTGTTTCATAGCTCCATTTCCCTGTGCTTTCGTCCATTTCATAGAAATTGTAGCACGGCGTATCTTGAATCGAAGCAATGCTGACATTTACTGTTTTTGCAGGTGCGATTTCAACGGGTTTCCCTTTTTGCGAAGCTTTAATGGTGAACATTCCACCAGAAACCAAATCATATTTCACCCCAGCAGAATCATATTTCATTGGGATTCCAGAAAGCATGATATCACCTAAAGTGTGAAATTCCTGCCATGATACATCGACATTTCCTTTGACAGATTTTCCATTTTCATCCACGAACGCATTTGCAGGAAATTCAAGACTTCCACCGTTTCCAAGATCGATTTTTTTGGCTTCTGAAGCGTTAATACTAAAAATACGAGGTGCTTCTTCCGTGCCAGCAATGGCTTGGATCACAGATACGGGAACATTGTCCGATTTGTCGGATTTATTGAGATTTGTCGGTGAAGATTGACATGCTACGAGAAGCATAAGTGCGGGCAACGCAGAGTTCCATTTCATAGTTCGGATATTTTGGGATTCTTAGATATAATGTCTCGACTTGAAAAAAGTAACGATCCAATAAACAATTAGCCCAAGTTGCTACCAGCAAACTATTTCTAAATCAATTGAATCAATCCAATAATAGTATAGATTTTAACGCACTTATGGCATTATTTTTTTCACTTTTGAACTTCGTTCTACGTCTACTAACTGAAACAACTTCAATTTCAGACTTTAAAAAGTGAATATCTCATGAAATTAATCGTTCGAAACCAAATGGCTATCAGACTCTTCATGGTCGCTCTCCCTCTTATTTATTCATTCGTGGTTCAAGCCCAATCACCCAACGCATTCAACTATCAAGCTGTGGCGAGAAATGCCGCTGGATTGATCTTGCCAAACACGAACCTGGGGATGCGCATCTCGATTCATGACATGTCCGCAAGTGGAACCATTGTCTATCAAGAAACCCATTCGGCACTGACGAATGACTACGGTTTGTTTACCATATCTATTGGAACTGGTGCATCCACCATCGGCACATTGGGCGGAGTTGATTGGGCGAACGGTGCCAAATACATCGAAGTGGAAGCAGATTTTTCAGGCGGCACAACCTATGCGACTCTTGGTACAAGTGAACTCTTGAGTGTTCCGTACGCCATTTATTCAAATTATGCCGGCGTTCCCTTTCTACCCGATGGCGCGAGCGCTGGAAACACGCCCTTCTGGGACGGTTCAGCATGGATTATTGATAACAGTAATGTGTACAATGTTGGACAGAAAGTGGGAATTGGCACCGAGTTTCCACTCCAAAAACTGCATGTAAATGGCAACCTCAACCTACCCTTGGATAGCAGCTATATGATCAATAACAAAAAGGTCCTTTGGGTAAAAGGAACCGCCAATTTATTTGTTGGGAACAATGCTGGCTCAGCCAATTCCATTGGGTCTTCAAATTCATACCTGGGCTTCAACTCAGGTACAGCTAATTTGTCTGGATCCCAAAATACGTTTGTTGGCGCCGAAACGGGCTCAGCGAATATTACGGGTTCGATGAATTCATTTATGGGACGGCGTGCAGGATTTAATAACCTTGATGGGATAGAAAACACATTCATTGGAGCTTATGCAGGACAAGCCAACACAGACGGGATGCACAACTCGTTTTTCGGAGTGACCACGGGCAATTCAAACACGAGCGGACAAGAAAACACATTTATGGGAGCGCACGCGGGCTACTTTAATACTTTCGGAAGTTTCAATACCTTTCTCGGGAATTTTTCTGGACTCGAGAACACCTCTGGAAACTACAACACCCTTGTTGGATTTGAGGCTGATCTATCAAGTAGCAATCTCACCAATGCAGCAGCGTTAGGCTATGGTGCGATCGTTACGGCGGACAATTCGGTCATTATTGGAAATACGGCTGTTACGAGCATAGGCGGTCAAGTGGGCTGGAGCACATTTTCAGATAAACGCTTGAAAACAAACATCGTGGATAATCGATTGGGCTTGGAATTTATCAAGCAGCTTCGACCGGTAAGCTATTCGTATATCGCCAAAGGGCAAGAAAATATGATCTATTCAGGATTGATTGCCCAAGAAGTAGAATCCATATTACAGGGTATGAATACTGAATTTAGTGGATTGGTCACGCCAAAAAATGAGACCGATTACTATTCTATTCGCTATGCCGAGTTCGTGATTCCTTTAATTAACTCCGTTCAAGAATTGGAAGAAAAAGTGACCGATTTGGAAGAAGAAAATCGCGCATTATTGAATAGACTGGAGTTACTTGAGACAAGAATGAACAAATTGGACGCCTCAAATTAAGTTTGGAGCAACTATTTCATGAAAAAATCAGTCTAAACGATTAAGATACCAACATTACTATTAATTACCTACCATCATGAAAACACTTGTTTCAATCTTTGCGTTAGTCAATTTCGGACTTTTAACATTTAATTCAACTGCGTGCAGCCCATGTGGTGCGCTTTCCAATATTTCGTCCACGATCAATGGCACGAACCTTGAGTTAAACTTTACTAGTAACGCGGGTTGGGATTGCTGTTATACAGTAGATATTGAAATCATTTGTCAGAGTGAAACATTCACTGGTATTCCAAATTACACATCGGCAGAAATTTGCTTAAATGGTGGAAATGGTGCTTCAACGACCAATACGTTAGTAACCCCTTACCCGACACTCATTATTGATATTTCTGGATGGTGTCCAGGAGTTTACATCTGGAGAGGTATCGAACCTGCATGTGGATTTTATACGCCAGTGCAAACATTCACTATAGTAGGACCGAGTCCAATCATTATCGCTGCGAGTGCTGCGGAGGATACTGTTTGTCTCAATGAAAGTACACAGATAACAGCAGCTGCATCAAATGGCTGTTCAAGCGGAATTTACACCTATTCATGGTCTCCATCAACTGGTTTGAGTAATGCAAACATTGCGAATCCAATCGCAACACCACTTACAACAACGACATACACGCTAACCGTTAATGAAACGGGCACGTGCAGCGCGCCACCGCAAACTGCAGAGTTAACGATCACTGTAAGCCCACTACCCCTTGCCACGATTGCTGGTGCGGTTAGCATATGTCAGAATTCTGGAAATGTGCCCATCACATTCACGGGCTCAGATGGCATTGCCCCGTATACGATCAATTACAATTTGAATGGTCTACCACAAGCACCGCTTGTTACAAGTGGAAATACTGCTACAGTTCAAGCGACAAGCTCAACACCGGGTACAACGACGTATACCTTGACAGGCGTTACCGAATCGAGTGCTCAACAATGTTCTCAAAATATATCGCAATCCATCGAGGTAACGGTCAATCCTTTGCCTGTTGTAGACGCTGGACAGGATCTAGTGATTTGTGAACCAAATGGCAATTCGCCTTCGGATGTAACGTTGAGTGGTTCTGGAGCAGTTTCGTACACATGGGACAATGGTGTAACAAATGGTGTTGCCTTCACTCCACCTTCAGGAACAACTCTTTTTACTGTTACCGGAACAGATGCCAATGGCTGTAACGATACGGATGTAATGTCCGTGACCGCCTTGATGCTTCCAATCGCGAATGGCTCGGCCAGCGATTTATTCGGCAATGCGCCACTCACGGTTGATTTCACGAATACAAGTCAATTCGCTTCTAGCTATGTTTGGGATTTTGGCAA
>JBFYPU010000253.1:0-3400 GCA_041303175.1 Crocinitomicaceae bacterium
TCGAATCATTTTGCGGACTTTTCAGAGGTGAAAACCAGCGAGAAATTGGGTGACCAACCCAAGACTTGATGATACGAACTACCCGCACTGATTTCGAGTTGCTTCCATTCATACCCGATTCCCGCACTCAGTTCGATCGGAGCAGTAGCAAAACCACCACGCAATTTAAAGTTCTTGACCACCTCATATTCAACTCCTGTTTTGATGCGCAGATCATAATCGAGGTTCTTTTCAAAGTCAATCGCCAGCATCACTTTTTGGGAAAAACTATAGGACGACCCAATGCGCATCATGGTGGTGAATCGATCATCTGCAAAGTCACTCAGTTTAGCTCTCCCAAGGTTGAAGACACTTGCTCCTAATTTCCATTTTTCTGTCAGTTTTGCATAAATCCCTACTTCGGCAGTCATGGAATTGGCACTACCGTAATTTTCAGGAAGCCGCAAACCGATGTAGTTCAATTGAGCACCCGCAAAAAATTTCTCCGAGAGTTTCATGCTGTACCCCAAGCCAGCTTTAGAAGAGCGAAATTGTTCGGAGCCATAGAGTTGACCTCCAACAGAAATGACGCCTACTTTCATCGGAACTGCAACGGCAAAACCTTGACTTTGTAATTCCTTCAGTAAAAAGCGGTTTTCATAGGAAATCCCAGCTGTAAATCGATCTACATCGGCCAATGCACCTGGATTGTGATGGTAGGCCCACACATCGTTGATGGTTGTAGAAGCATTTGCCATCGCCATAGAACGTGCGCCCATGGGTGTCCAACCTTGTCCAAAACTCGTGATGGAAATGAGGCAAATACTGAGTAGTAAGTAATTCTTCATAGTTTAAAAGTCGATCAGCCGCTCTGTTGGGTTAAAAATGGAATCGTTCATGTAGTCCCTTCTGTTAGCAAAAAACCATGTTTTACCTTCATCGATTGAAATGGCAATCATTTCAACCTTAGTAAATCGTTCATCCAATCCTCGGACTTCATAACTATCAAAAATGTAATGAACGTGAATGGTATTTCCTTTTGTTTCAATTTTTTGAATGTTTCCATCTTGAAGAAAATCTCCTCCGTTTTCTTGATCAAAGAGTTCAAAGTGCTGCCGAAAAACAGCGTCGCCCTTGTCGCGGTAAAATCCAACAACACTTGGGTGCGTGAATCCAACATAGGTCATCACAGCACCATTGTTGTGCGCAGCAATATACGACGACATCGCCTTTTGCAAGGAAGCCTCTTGACTGGCGCTAAGTGTACACGCCGCTAGCAGTAGAAAAAGTAGACCGATGAAGTAAATTTTCATGTGCTGAAAGTACGAATTTTTGCAGAAGTGATCAATTATCAAAAAGAGAATATCATATAATCAACGAAATGAATTAATTTTGTCGAAACACATTCTTAACTATGAAAACTCTTCTACTCACATTAATTACCCTCAGTTCATCGGTTCTTTTTGCTCAGCAGTCCAATGAAACCATCGCAATTGGTGGGGTAACACGGTCTTATGTTCAATACCTTCCAGTAGGATTTGATCCAGCAACGGAATCGCTGCCTGTGGTTTTTGTCTTGCATGGATTGGGTGACACTGCGCCAAATATGGCGGGAGTTGGAACAAATGGCATTGCAGATACGGCGAGATTTATTGTTATTTATCCGCAAGGAACCACAAATAGTTTTGGGTCAACGGCATGGAACAATGGAACATTACTTGCTTCAACATCGGATGATTTTAGTTTTTTGAATGTGCTCATTAGCACGATGATCCTTGAGCAAAATGCAGATGCAACCCGAATTTATTTTACAGGATTCTCCATGGGCGGTATTATGACATACCACATGGCGTGCGAAATGAATGATCGAATTGCGGCCATCGCATCCATGTCTGGAACCATGCCTTCGAGTGATATTTCTACCTGTGTTCCTGCTTACAAAACGCCCGTGATGCACGTACATGGAACTGCGGATGGAACTGTACCGTACAGCGCTGGTGCTTTGCCATCTTTATCACTTGTACCGCAGACGATTGAGTTTTGGAGAAATGTTCACACGTGTTCGACAACAGCAGATTCAACACAATTGCCTAACACGGCGAATGATGGAATCACAGTGGATCGTTTCGTCTACACAGGATGCACGCCCAATGAAAGCTTGGAGTTATGGAGAATGAATGGTGCAGATCATATTTATGCCTATCAACCCGTGAATGATTTCACGGAAGCGAAGGAGATTTGGCTATTTTTGAGAAAATGGACACTTAGCAATCCTGCGGGACTTTCTACCGTTGACATTCCAGGAGAATTCAATGTACATGTTTTCCCAAATCCAGCAAAAGGATCGATTACAATCAGCACTACTTCTCCGATTGAAATTTCGTTGATTGACGTAAACGGAAAGTTGTGTTTGTCAGGTGAAATTTTATCTGGTGAGACAACATTAGACGTTTCAACGCTAGATGCTGGTGTGTATGTGGTTCAAGGATCGAATGGCTACTCAGAGCGTTTGGTCATTCAATAATGCATTGAATTCCTCTTCGTTAGAAAGAAGATAACCATCTGAAAAATCGAGCATATCTTGAATTCGGAGAATTTCCGGATATTTTTCAGCGTGAAATGAATAGCGTAGAATTCTGGAACCGATTCGTTGGATTTCATCAAAATGGCGGTCGTCCACGATTTTATAAAATGCCTTTTCGTTATTCAGTTTTCTGTATTGAGGAAAGTCGCTACCTTTGTATTGCATAAATCAAAAATACCTAATGTTTGCGAATCCAAAACACGAAGCAGCGCACAAACTTCTCAACGATGGAAAAGTGCTTGAGGCCATTCAACTGTATTCAGAAGCGTTGGAAATCAACCCGAATGATCCAGACATTTATTCGGATCGGGGAGTGGCGCATTTGCACAACTTGGATAAGGAGCAATGTTTCAACGATTTGAATAAGGCGCTAGAATTGCAGCCGAATTATAGTTACCGTTATGCGGCAAGGGCTTATGCTAAAAATAATTTCGGAGACACGCCAGGAGCCATCTTGGACTATGAAAAAGCAGTTGAATTGGATCCGGATGATGCGATAGCACATAATAATTTGGGGCTGCTGCTAGAGCAACAAGGCTACAAAAAGGCTGCTGAGGAACGATTTTCTCGGGCAGATAAACTCTCTGAAATCGAGGATCATCTGTTGGACGTGATCGATGAATTGGATCAGCAACCGAGTGAGGTCGAATCGGAATTCATAATGGAAGTTAAGGCGAGTGAGACGATTCAAGTTGTTCAAGAAGAAGGTGAACCGAAGTTGAATCGAAAAAACACACTAGAATTCAAGAAAATCTTCACGAGCAAGTCTCAATTTTCAGAATTTCTTCGCTTCATAAAAAATGGATTCCGCATCAAATGACAAAGAAAGAAAAGGGG
>JBFYPU010000254.1:0-9030 GCA_041303175.1 Crocinitomicaceae bacterium
TTCATGCATTTTCATGATAATATCCACCAACTTGCCAATTTTTCGCCATTCAACTTGTTTCAGAAACAAATGTGGACCGACCTCTACGAAAAAAGAATGATCGTTCGAGCCTTCTCGAAAAAACAAGTCACTGCAATCGCGATTTCAAAAGACTCGAGTGATTATGCTCAAAAAGTGCTACCGCGCAAGATTGAAGTGATCAAATTGCAAAATGCCATCGATCGGAAACGCTTTCTATTCGATGCAACGAAAGAAAGATCAAATCGACTTGTTATGATCGGTTCTTTAGTAAAAAAGAAGAATCAATTACTCGCTCTTGAAACAATGATGGAATTAAAATCGAGAGGAATCGCGGTTTCTATAGACTTAATTGGAGATGGAATCATGCGAGAAGAACTTCAGCAATTTGTAGAAGAAAATCAGTTAAGTGATTGCACAAATTTTCATGGGGCCATCGATTATCCTGAGTTAATTTTGCAAAAAAGTAGCATCTATATTCACACAGCTAAAACCGAAGCATTTGGACTAGTTTTGATAGAGGCTATGGCTGCTGGGCTACCTGTTATCACAACTGATGGCGGAGGAAATCGTGATCTTATCATTGAAGGTGAGAACGGGTTTATCATAGAATCTCCTTCGGCGCAACTTCTCGCCGAAAAAATCGAATTCCTTGTCAAAAATCCTGAAAAACGGCAACAAATGGGACGAAATGCGCAGTCCTTTAGTTCAAAATTTGATATCTCTTCCTATGTAAATGAGCTAATCAACATCTATGAAGGAAGTCGGACCGAGCGTCGTTCTTGATTCCCTATATTTCAGCCCATTTTGAATTGCTAGAAGCATTACGTTAAGTAGTTGTTTTACCTCCTACTAAGTCGCAATTTTAGTGAATGTTGAACAAACTAAAGAATCGAATTCAGGTGGCAAGAGAATTTGCAAAACGGTCAAAGTTTGTTTTCGCATCATAAACCAATCGACACGTCTCAAATGCACATTCACGCTTTCTATCTTGCTCTTCAGTAGAAAGATGATAAAAGCTTATAATTCGAGCGGCAAGTTCATCTGGCTGAATATCAACTTTCAGAAGTTCGCCATTGTCGTTATCAACAATTTCACTTGTTCCACCAACATCTGTGGCTAGCACAGGGGTTCCATGAGACATAGCTTCCATGATTGCCACTGGAATTCCTTCAGACGTACTGACATTCACGAAGAGATCGACACGGAATTTTTTATAGAAATCAAGCACGATGGAATGATCTACTTTACCAACTAATGCAATATCATGATGCGCCAATTTCCTCTTCTCAACTAGATCCGTAACCTTCGTGAATTCCGTACCATCCCCAAAATGAATCCACTTTATCGGTAAATTGATTTCCAGAATCGCCTCCGCAATGAGCTGAACTCGTTTTAATGGAATCACATTCGAACAACTCATCACAGTAAAAACACCATCTTCTCTTCTACCTACATTTTTGTGCACATTGACACCTAACCTCTCAATCGTTACATTATCACTTGGAACCTTCCAAACGTTCTCAATGGTCAATTTTCCCTTCGCGGAAATTGGATAAATTGCATCGCATTTTTTTTGCAAAAATGACCGAAACGGCAAGTAGGGTGGTGAATGAATCTCAAAATAGACATCCCATCCATGAACCCTCGTCACCACTTTATGTACCTTCGGATCATCTGCCAACTGCGCCGCTGCAATGGCACCACCATCTCCCCAATAAGAATAAATCACGACACTATTTGACTGCGAAGATGCCAGTTTGTTCTGCAAAACACGACGGATTAATTTCGCATTATCGAGACTCACAATCGCCACTTTAAGCGAACTGAAAAAATAACGCAACTTGATGTTCGACAAAATATAAATCGATTCGCGCCAAAATAATCTATTGAAAATCCCAGAAACGATCAGCTTAACCTTCGGTGTCGTATTGATGCGCATTTCTACAACATCGTGCTCATCAAACGTACTCACTTGAAGATCATTCGGGATGGTATTCGACACAACCACAAAATCAATCTTATCGAACTTTTCCTTCAGGTATGGATACTCATTCTTTAAAAATGGTTCGCCATTATCTTTAGGAAATGAGGAGGTTATGAGGATTAATTCTTTCATTATCTAGGACGCGGTCTATTCTAAAAGCGCTAGTAGGTTGAAACATGTATGTTTAACTCCAAAGTTAGTATTTTTTTCCTTCAACAAATCCAGGTAAATATTCCTCTCTTAAGTATCTTTAATTGATTCAGCCGTAATCAAACAATTACTATATTTGACAAAGGGGAGATTTTTAGGAATGGATGGATCCAACTAAATTTTTCACCAAAAGGAGTATTGCTACGATGACAATGGAAAAAGCGGAACATAAAATTGCTATTATAGATTACGGTTGTGGCAACGTTGGTTCCGTCAAAAACATGTTCTCCAAAATTGACATCTGGTCCGAAATTGTTACCTCACCAGAGCTTTTACGTGGGTACAAAGCCATTGTTCTGCCGGGTGTTGGTTCGTTTGATAATGGAGTCAATCGACTTCGAAGTACCGGATTTTGGGACGTAATTGTCGACTTAGTCGAGAACAAAAAACTTCCCATTCTTGGCATTTGTCTGGGAATGCAACTTTTTTTCGAGGCCAGTAAAGAGGGCGAAGAAAAAGGCTTTGGGTGGATTCCGGGAATTCTTCAAAAATTTGATAAGGAGCTGGACCGGGTCCCTCATATCGGATGGAATACACTGCAAGAAATGAGTAATAGTAAGCTGTTTGATCCGACTAAAAATGAATTCTATTTCGTGCATTCCTACCACGCGCCACGTAATTTAGACGAAAAATATTGTTTGGCGAAGTGTGACTATACTGGACACTTCCCAGCAGCTGTAGTTCATGAAAACAGTGTTGGATTTCAATTTCATCCTGAAAAAAGCCTATCGAATGGCATGGAATTATTGAAAAATTGGTACACGCAATACGTTGTGAAATGAGCACAAAAAGAATCATTCCCTTTTTAATGCTGCACCGCGAAGAATTGTACAATAGCCGTCAATTTGATGATTACACCTACATAGGAGATCCGTTAATTGCCGTGAAAATTTTCAACGAAAAGGAAGCGCAAGAAATATGTGTTGTCGACATCGATCCAAATAAATATGGCACTGAAATAAATTATGCATTGCTCGCCGATATAGCTGGTGAGTGCTTTATGCCGCTGTCGTATGGTGGCGGTGTTAAATCCGTTGAAGCCATCCGAAAGATACTTTACAGTGGATTCGAAAAAATTATTCTCAACACAGCCCTGCACGCCAATTTTGACCTGCTCGCAAACGCTTCCAATGAGTTTGGATCGTCCACCATTATTGGCGGCATCGACTTCATTGAATCAAACGGTGAATGCTTCGTGCAGAACAAGCAATTGAGTACAAAAACAGACGTAGTGAGCTATGCAAAACGCTTGGAAGACAATGGTGCTGGGGAATTGTTGCTGAACAACATCTCACGGGATGGTACAAAAAAAGGACTGAATGTTGACCTCATCGCACAGGTGGCCAATCATGTTTCCATTCCGATTATCGCATCAGGTGGCGTTGGAAATAGAGCTGATTTATCTGTTGGACTCTCCGCTGGCGCCAATGCCGTAGCAGCATCATCATTGTTTGTCTACAAAGGAAATCTTGATGCAGTGCTCATCAATTATCCTGACAAATCAGTAATCAATCAAATTCGAAAAGGCGATGATTGAGTGTAAAAAATGTCTGTTCACGAGTGAAAACAATCCTTCCATTACCGTGGATGAAGAAGGGATTTGCGACCTCTGTAAAATCAACGAGCGCAGAATTGGTCTGGTTATGCAAAAACACAACACCGATTATCTCGAGCAGCTCATCTCCGAAATCAAAGCCTCCAAAACTGGTAAATACGATTGCTTGATTGGCATTAGCGGTGGAACGGATAGTACATACCTCGTACATTTGGCTAAAAAATGGGGACTAAATCCCTTATTACTACACGTCGATGGAGGTTGGAATTCAGAAACATCGGTGATCAACATCGAAAAAATAATCGATCACTGCGGATTCGATTTTGTCACTGAAGTACTTCCATGGCATGAAATGCGCGATGCCCAAAAAGCCTTCATCAAAGCAGATGTTATCGATATTGATTTGCCATTCGACAACGCAATGGTGAACTACAATTACCGCGTTGCGAAAAAATTCAAAATCAAGTACATTTTAAACGGATATAGCACAATCACGGAAGGGATTATGCCCGAAAGCTATAACCATTTTAAGCTGGACAAAAAGAACTTACTCGATATTCAACATAAATTCGGAACGCTGAAATTGAAGCAATTGAAGTACATTGGTCGCTTGAATCACTTCTACTACAACCGAATCAAAAAAATCAAAACGATCTATATTTTAGACTATTTTGATTACAACAAATCTGAGGCTCAGCGTGTCATCAAACAGGAATTCGCCTGGAAGGATTATGGTGGAAAGCACTACGAAAATGTCTTCACACGGTTCTACCAAGGAACAATTTTGCCCATCAAATTCAATGTTGACAAGCGGGTCACCCACCTATCGATGCTCATTTGCAGCGGGCAAATCACTAAGGAAGCGGCTTTATTGGAGCTCGAAAAGCCCTTGTATCCATCGAAACTTATGGAACGCGACGACAAGCTGTTCTTTTTAAAGAAACTACAACTTACTGAAAGTGAATTTGATACGTATTTGAAGAGACCACGACAATCTCACCGAAAGTTTAAATCATCCTTGGACATCTACGATTTTTTCAGACCTACCTATCGCTTGGTAAAGCGGATGTTGCGACCTTTGTCCAAGTGAAATGCAAAAAAAAGTACTCATCATATCGTATTTCTTTCCTCCGTGCAGCCTCACCGCAGCGCAACGAGCTCAAGGCTGGGCAAATTATTTGAGCGATCACGGCTACTATCCAACCATTGTAACGCGCAGATGGGATCAAGCGATTCGAAACCCAGAAGATGCGCTATTATCAAGTGAAACAGAACTCATCCATGAAAAAAATGACCGCTATGAGGTGTACTATTTGCCCTATAAAGCATCGTTGAGGGATCGACTCTACACTCGATTTTCTGGATCGAAACTGCAAAAACTGAGTCGCTTGTTCACCTTCTTTTCCCTGATTGCAGAGAATTTTACCCTTCGCGCTATACCCTACCGCAACATCCATACTTTTTCCAAAAAATGGTTGGAAGAAAATCCCGATACGAAATGTGCAATCATCAGTGGCTTGCCCTTCAATCAATTCTACTTCGGCTATAAATTGCACCAGAAATCAGGAATAAAGTGGATTGCAGACTACCGCGACGATTGGAACACAAGTGACTTTGTAGGCACCAGCGGGGCTGGATTTCTCATGCGCATCGTAAAGAAATTGAACATTCGCAGCGAAAAAAAATGGGTAGGCACAGCCGCGTGCATCACCTCTATTTCGCACGTTTACACCGAAAAAATTTCAAACTTCGTCAAACGACCAGGATTCGTGATACTAAACGGCTATGAGGTAAACGTTCCCTCTGGTAATCTTGATCCAACAAAATTTGTGCTTACGTACAACGGAAGCTTGTACGCAACACAGCCCATTGAGGATGTCCTTTCCGTGGCGCAACGCCTGATCATCGACGATAAATTGCCGCTCTTCCTGAAATTTCCGGGAGCAGCATTTGATCCCATTCAAAAAAATCGGATCGAGAGCGCAACTCGACAAATCGCGGATCGAATTGAGATAACCGAGCGCGTTCCACGTGAAGAAGTTTTGCAAATGCAAGCCGATTCCGATGCGCTATTAATGCTATCACACTCCAATATGAAAGGCATTCCTTCGAGCAAATTGTATGAATATCTTCCATTCAAAAAGCCAATCGTTCACTTCCCAAATGATTTTGACATTGTAGAATCAACATTGAGCGAAACAGGACTTGGATTCTCGACCGCTACACGTGATGAAATGTATGAAACCCTCAAACGCATGATCGAACAAAAATTGAATCATGAGCCTACTCACATTCAGCCCAATATCGGGAAAATTGAATCGTACTCGCGAAAAATGCAAACAAAAGCACTTGCGGAGTTGTTCGTGAAAATTGAAAACAATGGATAAACTTCACACGAATTGCCCTCTTTGCTCGTCGCATTCAACCTCCATACTAGTCGGCTATGAACGTGCTTATTTGCTGCGATGTAACAATTGCTCGTTTGTTTTTTCAAACCAAATTCCAAGCGACAAAGAACTGGAAGCGTACTATTCGGATGAATATGAGTTGACATCGTTTTTTTCACCCATAACCGCCAAACGTTATGGTGAACTTCTTGACAGTTTTGAGCACCTGAGACAAACGAATAATCTACTTGATATTGGCGTTGGAAATGGCTTTTTTGCAGAAATTGCGCTTCAACGTGGTTGGAATGTCTATGGCACAGAACTCACGGATGAAACGCTAGTCCATGCCGCTCAAAAAGGAATCAACATGTCTAAAGGTAAACTCGAAAATCTCGATTTTGAAGCGAATTCGTTTGATGTTGTTGTGTGCATTGAAGTCATTGAGCATGTATCGTTTCCAAGATCCTTTGTGGCAGAAATTCATGCCTTACTGCGAAAAGGCGGAGTCGTCTATTTAACCACCCCGAATTTCAATTCCCTCTCAAGGCGAAGATTGAAAAGTCACTACGACGTGATCAACTTTCCCAACCATCTTTCCTATTTCACGGTCAAAACGCTCTCCAAGCTTTTGACTTCGAATGGCTTCGTTAAACAATCGATCACAACTACGGGTATGAGCCGAACGCGCAGAAAAACGAGTTTAGGAAAAAGCAATCAAGCCTTTGTTTCCGAGACTTCTGACGATGAGATTTTGCGTCACCGCATTGAAAAAAATTGGATGCTACGCTCGTTAAAACGAGTGATAAATGGTTTTTTAAGCCTTTTTCGTCTTGGAGATAGTATCAAGGCAACATTCATCAAGCAATAGATTTCCTATTTTTACACCATGTGCGGAATAACAGGTTTTATTGATTTCAGCAAGCAAACATCGCGAGAGGAACTTACGCGAATGACAACGGCGATTGCTCACCGCGGACCAGATGGCGATGGAATCGAGCTCATGGATGGACCGAACGCACAGGTTGGTTTTGGACATCGACGCTTGGCCATTATCGATCTTACGGAGCACGGAAAACAACCAATGCGCTTCGAACACTTGTGGATTTGTTTCAATGGTGAAATCTACAATTTCAAGGAAATCAAGGAGGAACTCACCAATTTGGGGCATGATTTTACGGGAAATTCAGACACTGAAATGATCCTACATGCCTTTATGGAATGGGGTGAGAAATGCGTTGAACGCTTCATCGGAATGTTTGCCTTTGTGATCTACGATACCAAATTGGAACGCGTTTTTTGTGTGCGCGACCGAGCAGGCGTCAAGCCGTTCTTTTATTACTGGAAAGATGGTCTGTTACTCTTTTCATCGGAACTGAAAAGTTTCCACGAACACCCACGCTTTCAAAAAGAGGTTGACCCAAGTGCTGTTGCCGCGTTCATGCAGTATGGAAATGTACCAACTCCGCATTGTATTTTCAAACATTGCACGAAATTGATGCCTGGACATTGGCTCACGATCAATTTGTCCAACCAAACGTTCACGGAACACAAGTATTGGGATGTCTACGATGCGTACAATCAGCCCAAATTGGATCTTCCATACGCCGAAGCACAGCGCGAAACAGAAAAAATTCTTCAAACGGCTTTCGAATACCGAATGGTGGCAGATGTGCCAGTAGGCGTATTTTTGAGTGGCGGTTTTGACAGTGTTTGTGTGACTTCCATCCTACAAAAAGAACGAACAGAACGGTTAAAAACCTATACGATTGGCGTGCCAGACATTGGATTAAACGAGGCTCCACATGCCAAAGAAATAGCCAAGCATTTGGGTACAGATCACACCGAAATTGAATGTACGCAAAAAGACGCATTGGAATTGATTGAGCAATTGCCATTCAATTTTGACGAACCGTTTGCAGATTCATCCGCGATCCCAACAACCTTGGTCAGTAAAATGGCACGTAAAGAAGTGACCGTTGCCTTGAGTGCTGATGCCGGAGACGAAATTTTTGCGGGCTACAACCGATATGATTACATGCAGCGCTACGGTGATAAATTGAATCGAATTCCAGGATTTGCCCGAAAAATGGCTGCTGCAACCATGGAAAAAGTTCCGTCCAATTGGTTTCCTGTGATCAAACACAAATACAATTTCCACAACCGCTACGAAAAATTGAAAATGGTGCTTCGTGATCCTTCCGATCACAACATTATGTTGAGTTTGAGCCAACAATTCACTGATGCACAAATGCGACAGCTCATGGAAACGGATTTCAAAATCTTGCAAACAGCCTACGAGAATGATGCACTTGATCGCACCACCAACTCAACACTTGGATACATGATGGCCGTTGACTATCAAACCTATTTGGTGGATGACATTTTGCAAAAAGTTGACCGCTCAACAATGACCGTTAGTCTCGAAGGTCGCGAACCGTTTTTGGATCATCACATCATTGAATTTGCAGCGCGACTCCCCGATTCGTATAAGTATCACAACGGCGTTAAAAAACGCATAATCCGTGATATTGTTCATCAATATGTTCCAAAAGAGCTGATGGATCGACCTAAAATGGGATTTGCCATTCCGATCGCAAGTTGGCTTACACATGAACTTCGTCCACTAGTTGAGGCGTATATTTCGGAGAAAAACATCCGCGAGCAAGGTATTTTGAATTGGGAAGAAGTCGAAAAACTCAAGAGAGCATTTTATTCTGGCAAACGAGAATACGACTTCAAAATTTGGTATGTATTGATGTTTCAGATGTGGTACGCGAAGTGGATGAAGTAAGCCTGAATGAGCATCGGATTCGATCTTGTGGAAATCTATCGGGATTCAACCTATCTCACTTCACAGACTTTCCTTATATTTG
>JBFYPU010000255.1:0-8797 GCA_041303175.1 Crocinitomicaceae bacterium
GCAATCAGGTGCTTATGCGCTTGTACTTTCAGAAGTAGATGGCAACCGCCGACTCCCGATCATCATTGGAGGATTCGAAGCGCAAGCCATTGCGATCGAACTTGAAAAAATGGTGCCAACACGACCGCTCACTCACGATTTGTTCAAGAACTTTGCTACTACATTCAATATCCAAGTGAAAGAGGTCGTGATTTACAACTTAATCGAAGGTATTTTTTATTCTAAATTGGTGTGTGAAATGAATGGTGAGGTGACAGAAATTGATGCCAGAACTTCCGACGCAATTGCCATTGGGGTTCGTTTCAAATGTCCCGTCTACACCTTCGAAAATATCCTTTCAAGTGCTGGCATTTTGTTGGATGAAAATTCTGAAACCAATGACGACTCGATGTTCTCGGAACCAGAGGATGATGTGACACCTGGTGAAGCACTTACTTCTGTTACAATGGAAGACCTCGAAAATCAACTAAATCAAGCCATTAGCAACGAAGACTATGAACTTGCGTCTAAAATCCGGGATGAAATCAATAAGCGTAGCGCTTAGCCTCCTACTTTTTGTTTTTATCTCAACAGACTCTATGGCTACTGAAGCCGTTGGGAAAAAATTGTTGAACGGAAAAGAATCGCTCTTTCTCTCGAAATCAAAAACCTTCAAAAACACCGATACGACATTTTCGGATCTCAAAGAAGGAACGTGGAAAATCAAGAACAAACAACTCATTCTATCAGGTACCGTCTCTGATTCCATTCCTGTATCAGACACCGTAAATATCGTTTATGAAACCGCTGAACGTCTCTCCTTTCAAAATGGGGTAATTTATCACACCTTTAAAACCAAGAAAAAAGAAGAACACAACCTGTTCGTCTCCATTCTTAAGGGTTTAATGGGAATGATAGTCCTGATTTTGATCGGCTATTGGGTAAGTAGTGATCGCAAAGCGATTAATTGGAAATTGGTACTCAAAGGCTCGCTTCTTCAACTTATTCTTGCCCTACTCATTCTCAAAGTTCCGGGTGTGGAATTTGTTTTCGAATTTTTGTCCCGTGCTTTTGTGAAAACGGTCGACATGGCGCACGAAGGTGCTCAATTTGTGTTCGGCGATTTTATGACAGGAGACGTAAACGTGTACGTAAAAAACTTCGCTACGTGGATTTTGCCTTCTGTAATCTTTTTCTCGGCCATCAGTAGTCTGCTCTATTATTGGGGAATTCTCCAGAAAGTTGTTTGGTTCATGGCATACGTTATGAAACGTTTGATGGGCTTATCTGGAGCTGAAAGTGTTGCTGCAGCAGGAAATGTTTTCCTTGGGCAAACCGAAGCGCCGCTCCTGGTGAAGCCCTACTTGGGTAAAATGACCGAATCCGAAATCCTGTGTTTAATGGTTGGAGGAATGGCTACCATTGCAGGAGGAGTGCTCGCTTCCTACATTGGTTTCTTGGGTGGTGATGACGACATGTCGAAAATCTATTTCGCGAAACATTTGTTGACGGCATCCCTGATGAGTGCGCCAGCTGCTATTGTGTTTGCCAAAATCATTCTTCCGGAAAAAGAAAAAATCAACGAAGATCTTACTGTTGCTAAGGAAAAAATTGGAACGAATGCCCTTGAAGCTATCACCAACGGGACTACAGATGGATTGAAACTTGCGGTGAATGTCGGAGCGATGTTAATTGTTTTTATTTCATTGGTTGCCTTAGCGAATTACATCCTATTCAAATTTGGTTCTGTCTCAGGTCTCAACGATGTAGTTGCAAGTTGGGGACACTACAGCCACCTATCCTTCGAGGCTATTTTGGGCTACGTGCTCTCGCCCCTCGCGTGGATTTTAGGCGTTCCATGGGCAGATTGTATGCCAGTGGGACAGCTTCTCGGTGAAAAAACCATCATCAATGAATTTGTAGCCTATGGTAATTTGGGTACTCTCAAGCACATTATGTCTGATAAATCAACTTTGATTTGTACCTACGTGCTTTGCGGCTTTGCGAATTTTGCATCCATCGGAATTCAAGTTGGAGGGATCGGCGCATTGGCTCCCGAAAAGAAGAGCGTGATGGCCAAATATGGCATGAAAGCACTGATTGGAGGAACATTGGCATGCATGAGTACTGCGGTTGTAGCGGGAGTGTTGTTTTAGATGATTGGATCATTAGATTGTTGGATTACTTAAAATCAACTAATAAATGTAACTCGGTAGCCAAATAATCCAGCTATCCAAGCGCGCAGCCGTTTCCAATAATCCAGTAATCCAAAATGCTATTCTTCCGCTCTATCGACCAACTTGGGATTAATTCCTTTGCTCGGATTTACACCCAATTCTTTCAAACGCTCCGTTTTTCGAATGAGGTTATCCTTTCCATCCGTCAATTTCTTCATGCTTTCTTCGTAGGTTCCAGTAGCCGTTTTCAATTGCGCACCCAACTTCATCAAGTCATCAGAGAAACTCACGAATTTATCGTACAACGAAGCTGCTTGGCGCGCAATTTCTTCGGCGTTCTTGTTCTGCAAATCTTGTTTCCAGATGTAGGAAATTGTCCGAAGTGTTGCAAGTAATGTAGAGGTTGACACCAAGACCACATTTCGATCAAGTGCTTTCTCAAACATCGATGGATCTTCACGCAAGGCCAAGGTCAATGCAGGCTCGTTAGCAATAAACATCAAAACATAATCAGGCGAATTAATGCCATACAGGTTGTGATAATCCTTGTCACCCAACAATTTCATGTGTCCATTCATGCTTATTAAGTGCTGCTTCAATGCTACATTTCTCTCTTCATCAAAATCAGCATCGTTGTATTGACTATAAGCTGTAAGGGATACTTTTGAATCTAAAATGAGGTGTTTTCCATCAGGCAATTTCAGGATGTAATCCAAACGTTGATTTGAGCCATCTTCAGTTTTGTGATTCGTTTCCTTGGTGTAATGAATGTCCTTCTGCAAGCCGGCCTTTTCGAGAATCGACTCCAAGTGCATTTCACCCCAATTGCCTTGAGTTTTGGAATCTCCACGCAAGGCTTGAGTCAAACTCTTTGTCTCCTGCGTAATTTCCTGATTCAGTGTTCGTAACATTAACAGGTGTTGATCCAATTGTGCTGAGCGGGCAATATTTGCTCTGTCGCTATCTTCCACTTTTTTCTGAAAGTCAACAATGCGCTCTTTCAATGGATTCAATATAGCATCAATATTCTGCTTATTCGTGTCGGTGAACTTGGTTGTTTTTTCTTCCAAGATTTTATTCGCTACGAGTTCAAATTCCTTCTTAAAGGTCATTTGAAGTGAGGCCAATTCCTCCTTCTGTCCATCAATTTTGGCTTCCAAGGATTCATACTTACCCTTCCACTCTATGGCTTGTTTGAATTGCGTTTCATAATCCGTTCTTAAGGTCGTAACGTCTAATTTTGCAAGCCGACTCTCCTCCTGAAGGTGCACGTTCGAGCTGGAAAGTGTTCCATTCTGAACTCTCAAGGATTCCAATTCATGGGTTACCACTTCTGTTTTCGCGGCATTCATGCGTTGCGCGAAAATAAAACCGATCAAACCGCCCAAAGCGATTCCCAATAACAACATTAAATATTCCATGGATTAAAAGTAAGCAATATAACCAAAATGGACTTTGCTATTACTCAAAAGTATCGGGTTGTCTAACTGTTTCCCGAGCGCGTATGAAATAGAAAATACTCCAAGGTTTGTACTAAACGAGAAACCAACCCCGAATCCCAAGGGATCATCATTGGAATAAGCGTTCGAATTATTTTCGTACCAGGTTTGATCATAAAATGCAAACACGTGTGAATTTTGATCGAGCAGAAAACGGTACTCCAAGGTCGACGTTGAACGTGTTGAGGCAAACAACTCATCCTCATTGAATCCACGTTGAGCCGTCAAACCACCAAATCGGAACAGTTCATTTTGGAAAATCTCCTCTGTATTGTAAAACTCCGTTTGATTCGCCAATCGAAGTACATGGCGTTTAGCAAGTGGAATAAACAGTTCCGCATTGATTTCTCCTTTCAGAATAATGGCGTTTACAACTTGTGCTGTGTCGTTGCGCTGAAAGGAACGCGATCCAGCACTTCCAATTAGTTCAATTTGGTACCCACTTCTCGGATTTGGAAGATAATCGAGTGACTGACGGACATAGGAGAGCCCATAATTATTGGATTTTACGCTTCCCAATTTTGCGAATTGCGGGTTGTTTTTGCCCCCAGAAAGTACATTCGATTGTACATTTTGATAAAATGCCTTCACATAACTACCACGGCTCATAAAATAGTTTACGCCCACTGTAGATCTCAACTCAATAAACGAGGTGTCACGTTTATAAAGCTCAAAATTGCCATCAATGCCGAAAGCAGATTTGAACAAAAACGGATAATTTACTCGCGCCTTGAGTGATTGTGTTTGATCACGGATGCTTTGCCAGCGCACATCCAACAATTCGCCCCGTTTGAGCGTATTGAGCAGCCTCAAGTTCAATTCGCCAGTAAATGACACTTTTTGTGTTGTGGGATTTTGTTGTAAACCAATTACGCCGTTCACAGAACTCACAGGATTGCTTTTTACATACACAAAGAGTTCGCAGCCAGTTTTAGTGAATAGGATTTCATGAGGTTTGATTTCACTCAAAAAAGAAACTTGTTTGATCCTACCGGCTATTTTAGTAAGAATCGATTCTTGGTAAACATCGCCCACTTTTATGCCAAGTAAGCTAGAAATGAAATTTTGAGTAATCGTTGAGTCCCCCTTTATGTGAATATCTTCCCAAAGGAACAATTCACCGCGATCAACGGAGAGATGCGCACGTAAATGCGTACCATTCAGCACGAGATCCGTCAATTGGAGCTTAACAAAGGGGTAGCCCTGTTCCAAATAGGCTGATTGCACGGATTTCAATGCTGATGAGAGTGCCTTAGGTGTAAAATCGAGCTGCGTAAGAAAACGTTCATTTAGGTTGGAGTGCCTCCGAATGAAGTTGATCTCTTGCTGATCCATCGTGATCAGGGCACCTGTGAATTTCTCGCCAAGGTAAAAATCGAGAACTGCGGTACGATCTCGGAAGGTCAACTTATCGACAGAAGCGATCAAAAAACCCTTGTCAATTGCCTCTAATTGTAGTTCGCGCACATAGCGTAACAGTGACAAGCTGTCTTTGAAAACTGTTTTCGGATGTTTAATAAATTCAGCGTGATTCTCATTTTCGAACGTCAAATTGTATGACGTTTGCGAAAAAGTTGAGAAGGAAATTAAAAAAAATAAAAAGAGAGTAAACCCACGCATTAGTTGAAGTAACGAAGGGAAAAGTAGTTTATTTCGTTCAATGAACTTAGGAATTGGGAAATTATTTTTCTGTATAGATACAATTTATTGTACTTTTGTCGTTATATTGGTACTCAACAACAACAAAGTAGAACCCTAATTTTAAAATCAGACACCATGAAAAGACTTTTGGCCTTGACATTAATGGGATTGATGCTGACAGTAGTATTTGCTGCATGTGGATCATCCAAAGGAGGACACTGTGAAGCATACGGACATGTTCCTGCTGCTGATCAAGTAGAAAATACGGATTTGGCTTCGCGCTAGGCTGTTTTATCTTATTATCTTCAAGGTCATCTTAAACGGTGACCTTTTTTTTGTGTCCAATTCTGACTTCGAAACGAAAGAATGAGGCAAAAAAACCCCCTAACTTCCAAGTAATCTCAGAATGTTAGGGGATTAAGAAATCGAATGCCTTACATTTCAACAACCGTAACCGAACGGTTAACAGTATATGTATCAGGAAAAGATGGAACAATGATAAAATTCTCCAGGTAACGTTTTTCATCACATTTTGGATCCGCGCACTGGGTCACCTTGATTGAATAGGTAACGGTTTGAGCAATATCGTTGATCACGACTTCTCGATCCAATGAAAAATTACAGCTCGCCACAGTCAATGGATATGCCAAAATGCTATATGCCGTGTAATTCACTGGGATTTTAGTTTGTCCACCATCCACACTCATCTCGAATTTATCCGCGAGAGGCGATGCTTCATCAACGTGGTAATTTCCACTCATGTCTTCCGTAATGTAACCGTGTACAGGATAGACGAACACTGTGGTATCAATAACGCCTGAATCTGAGCCCTCTTTTTCGATCACACATTTTTTCTTGCACGAAGATAAACCCATGAAAAGCACTGCTAAAAACAGCAATGCAGGAGCGTAAAATTTAATGTTTCGCATGATTAACTACTTATTATATTGACTAGTATCGGATAAATTTACATTTTTTTCGTGAAACTGAAAAAATTATTTCGGTCTCAACACAAAGTTCTGCCCAAGATATACCCTTCTCACTTCTGGGTCAGCTGCCAACTCTTCAGGTTTTCCCGAAATGAGAATATCTCCTTCAAACAATAAATACGCGCGATCCGTGATAGAAAGCGTCTCTTGAACGTTATGATCTGTGATCAAAACACCAATGTTTCGCTGTTTCAATTCAGATACAATTGTTTGAATGTCTTCCACCGCGATTGGGTCGACACCTGCAAATGGTTCATCCAGCAGAACAAATTTTGGGTCAGTTGCCAAAGCACGTGCAATCTCCGTTCTCCGTTTCTCTCCGCCTGAAAGTCGATTCCCAAGGGTTTTTCTAACATGACCCAGACTGAATTCTTCAATCAATTGCTCAAGTCGTGCTGAACGTTCCTCTTTAGACATACTCGTCATCTCCAAGATCGCTAGTATGTTGTCTTCCACGCTAAGTTTTCGAAATACGGAGACCTCTTGCGGTAAGTAGCCAATGCCCATCTGTGAGCGTTTGTACATGGGTAAATTTGTAATTTCTACCTCATCGAGATACACGTTTCCTGAATCGGGAGTCACCAAGCCCACAATCATATAAAATGAGGTGGTTTTTCCAGCGCCATTCGGACCTAAAAGCCCAACAATTTCACCTTGATTCACTTCAATGCTAACGCCTTTTACCACGTGACGGCCTTTATACGATTTCGCAATTTTATCGGTGTGTAATTTCATGTATGATTAGAAATTGAGTGAGTAACGGACGCGCAGACCAAAATTCGAAATGTGTGTCACCTTCACACCCGGTTCGAGGTGAGTGAGTCGCCAAAAAACGTCCACACGTCCAATTTTAAGTATGTTTTCGATTCCAGCTGCTACTTCAACGTATGGCGTTTTTCCAAATTGCTTCGTAAACGTCGGAAGTAGCATTTCGCTTTGATGTTTTGGGTCAATTTGACCGTAGGCAATTCGAGCGGTTGTAACGAGGCGCAGTTTCAATTTTTTAATCAACGGAATTCGATCAAAGAAAAGTCCATCCCAGTGATTTTCAATTAACCCTGTTATGTATCGATCAGAAATAAATTCGAAGAAATTCATCTTGTTGAATGCGTTTGTAAACAACCAATAGGATTGATTCCCTTCGTGGACTTTGAGAAATGGATAAGCCGTTGTTCCATGAATATAACCAACATTCACTCCATAGCGAATTCGACCCAAAAAGCCAATTGGCGTTGTGTGTTCAATAAATAAATCAAACTTTTGGTAGTTGTAATCGCTTCCAAAAATGTCTTTGATTCCAAAAACGCCTTGAATGGCAACAATCGGATATTTTGAGCGTACAGAAGTTCGGTCAAATGCGCCTGAAATAAATTCCTCGTCTTTGGCCCAACGGCAACGTAGCGTTATTTCGCTCGTTCGAATGCTATTGATGGTGTCGTGTAAACCACTAATTGGATTTACCCTCAGATAATTTGCTTTGCCTAGAGGAACATATTCCTTCCATTCAAGTCCACCGTAGAGTACAATATCCTTTTTGATGTCTTTTTCAAGTGTAATTCCCATTTTTTGAACAAACGTCAATTTATCCAAAGGTCCAGCGCGAAAAATGGTTGCAAAGGTTGAACCAACCGATGCTGCGGAGGCAGATTGACCAATTTGTTCAATATCGTAGTTGTAATAGGAACTCAGCATGGTTCGTTTCTTCGATGACAAATTGGCCCGAAGTGTAAAGCCATATTTAATTTTCTCATCCTTGAAGCCGTAGGCCATTTTTGTCCCCAGCTCAATTTTTCGGCTAAAATTATTCGACGTTCTCAGGGCTAATCCCATTCTCACTCCTTCAACAGGATTCACGCTAAACAAGGAATAGGCACTTCCAATTTCCACCTTTTTGATTGGATAATAACCTGTAGAGATAAAATAAACGCTGTTTTTCAGAAATTTAAAATAGGGCACTTCGCTCAATGAGTCAATCATTTGATCGATGCCTTGCTCCGTGATGGAAAGTTCTTGATGCCTTGCGCCCGCCCAATACTCATCGCTTCGATTATCGGCTCCCTCTTCCATCTCAACGGTATTATCCGCCTTGTAAAAATCCTCTTCTCGGGGCAGATTCACCACAAAATTCTTGCGCGTCGAATGGCGTCGACCAAAAAAACCATACAGACCAGTGTTCTCCGCTAGTTTGAGATCTGCAATCATTTTTTCCTCCGTAAGCATCCACACTTCTGGCGCAACCAAATTAAAGGTTTGCTCAATGTACATTCCCTGTACATAGTTGATATTTGCACCAGGAGAAATATCGGCTTTGAAGAGCTTAACAGCGTAGGTTGTGTCGTGGATCCACATTTCCCCAGTGAACGTCAAATCACCTGTTCGTCTTGGTCGAAATCGAAGTTTGTAGCACCACTGATTATCAATGAAGGTGGAATCCTCCAAATAGAACCGATAGAAACTGCGCGCTGAATTGGAGACAGGACTGACAAAACTCTTTCCGAACATGTATATGTAG
>JBFYPU010000256.1:0-4554 GCA_041303175.1 Crocinitomicaceae bacterium
TCGAGAGCCACTGTGGCGAATTCTGATTTTCAATGGTGTGCAATTTATGCATTTCAGCCACCCAAATGTTGTTCAAGGTGTCGAATTGAAAACCTCGAAATTCCGAAAAATCAATGGGTGAATTCGTTGCGTCGTAGATATTCGTCCAATTTGTACCGTCCAGCATGGCAAGTGCAAAAAGATCTCCATTTGCATCGGCGAAGCCCGCCCATAAATTGTCGTTCATGTCAAACTCGAGCATACGCACGTCTGGACTCGGCATGTTCGTGGTGTTGGAAGGCGTTAAGTTTCCGAGGACGTCTTCTTTGTAGGCGTAGGAGATGCCTGTCTCTTGAGCAATGTAAAGGTTGTCTGTAAACCGTGAGAATTTGAATTCGGTGAATGGAGCGAGAAGGTAATCAGGATCATTCTGGAGAATTGCCAAGGGCGAGGGCCAAGGAGCATCGGCATATGCAATTAGTCCAGCATCAATATAGGTTATACCATTTTTTCGTTGAAAATAATTGCCACCCGAAAAATATGTGTTAATCGTACCAGACTCATGATATTTATATATTGAGCTACTTCCACTCGGATCAAAAAAAACAGTATCTGAATCAGTTACCATGTGGCCAATGTCAGAATTTGAATAGAGATCTACAGGAAAATAGCCATCAAAACTTTTTAATCCCACCAAATCCACTTTATAGTAAATATGATTCGGTGTAAACACAAAAAACAAGTTCTCTCCTGTGAATGCAGATTCCAGTTCCACTTTCTCAAAAATGCGGTAACTTCCATCGCTTTCAATCACGGAGGCTGTCCCATCAAGTACAAACCACATGGAGTTTCGGTAGGGATCAATTACAAATTGTTTGACAGGACTCACGGTGAAGCCCCAATTGCCACCAATGGTTTTGCTGATCCAGGTTTGGGAAAAAGCGTGTCCGCTACAAAAAACGAGAAGCAGAACGAGTAATTTCATCGCACAACCACTTTTTGAATTCCCAAAACTCCCGATTCAGTTACAATTCGAATAAAATAAATCCCTGCCTGTTCAATTTCAATTTCCGTTTGAAAAGGCAATTCAGCAACTAATTTCCCCGAAAAGTCCAAAATTTCAATCGCAGAAGCCGAAACGTTTTCAGGAAGTGAAATGTGAATGATTCCTTCACTCGGATTGGGATACATGTTGAATGTAAATTGATCCAATTCCAAAGTCGAGAGCCATTGGGGTGAATTTTGATTTTCAATGGTGTGCAATTTATGCATTTCAGCCACCCAAATGTTGTTCAAGGTGTCGAATTGAAAACCTCGAAATTCCGAAAAATCAATGGGTGAGTTGGTAGCGTCGTAGATATTCGTCCAATTTGTGCCGTCCAGCATGGCAAGTGCGAAAAGATCTCCATTTGCATCGGCGAAGCCAGCCCATAAATTGTCGTTCATGTCAAATTCCAGTAGGCGCACGTCTGGACTTGGCATATTGGTGGTGTTGGAAGGCGTGAAGTTTCCGAGGACGTTTTCCTTGTAGGCGTAGGAGATGCCTAATAGTTGAGCGATGTACAAGGTATCCGTATTTCTAGAGAATTCAAAATCACTCATCGCACAAAAAAGGTATTCAGGATCGTTGTAAAGATATGTTCCTGGATTGCCAGGTCCATTTGAATAGAAAATTGATCCGCTTCCCATATAGGTGATTCCATGTTTTCTTCTGAAGGCACTTGCGCAACTAATTAACGTATTCTCGGTAGTGTTAAAATCTGATATTTTAAAAATTTTATTTGTATTACTTTCGATATAAAACACAGAATCATTATCAGTAAGGAGATTATTGAGGTCAGTATCCGCGTAGACATCTAGAGGGCTATAATTATCAAATGTTTTCAATCCCACCAAATCCACTTTATAGTAAATGTGATTCGGTGTAAAGGCAAAAAACAAATTTTCCCCTGTAAAGACAGATTCCAGTTCCACTTTCTCAAAAATGCGGTAACTTCCATCGCTTTCTATCACCGATGCTTTACCCCCCAATACAAACCACATGGAGTTTCGGTAGGGATCAATGACGAATTGTTTAACTGGACTCACGGTGAATCCCCAATTTCCACCAATGGTTTTGCTGATCCAGGTTTGGGAGTGAAGCGACGCGCTCGAAGCGATACATACTGCTATAATTATAAGTGCTTTCATTCTTTGATCAATTTACGCATAAATTCTCCGAATTCATTGCGGATGAATAGAAAATACTTACAGCCTGCTCGATTATAACCATTCATCATGATTTGAATAGGTTTAAAGATACCAATCATTCTTCAAAGAGCGAAGCTAAAAATGAATCGCTTACCCCATCAAATTGATCTGCTTTAAACTCTCGATGCGGTTGCGCGCGAGGAAATCGTCGATGCTCTCGAAGTGCTCGATCACGCGTTGATCTTTGAACTCAAATACTTTTTCCGAGAGTCCTTGCAAGAAGTCGCGGTCGTGGGAAACGAGAATCAAGGTGCCGTCAAAATTCTTCAATGCTTCTTTCAGGACATCTTTCGATTTCAAATCCAAGTGGTTAGTGGGCTCATCGAGGATCAACACGTTCACAGGTTCAAGGAGCAATTTGACCATCGCCAAACGCGTTTTTTCTCCACCGGAAAGGAAGCCCACCTTTTTGTCCACGTCGTCTCCGCGGAACATGAATCCTCCTAAAATGCTGTTGATTTGTTTGCGAATTTCACCCTGAGCCACTTGGTCAATCGTCTGGAAAACGGTCAACTCATCGTCGAGCAAGGAAGCTTGGTTTTGAGCAAAATAGCCCACTTTCGCGTTGTGACCGAGTTCGCAGCTGCCCTCAAAGTCAATTTCACCCATAATCGCTTTGATCATGGTCGATTTTCCCTCACCGTTTCGTCCGACAAAGGATACTTTTTCTCCGCGTGAAATGGACATGTTCGCATCTTTAAATACGACATGATCGCCATAACTTTTACTCAAATCTTTGGCAACAACAGGATAGTCTCCAGACCGTTGCGATGGTGGGAAGCGTAGGCGCAATGCAGAATTATCCACTTCATCGATTTCAATAATTTCCAACTTCTCCAACATTTTCTCACGCGAATTTACTTGGTTCGTTTTCGAATAGGTCCCTCTAAATCGATCGATAAATTGCTGGTTGTCCGCAATGAAACGCTGTTGTTCGTTGTAGGCTTTTAATTGAGCGAGTCGGCGCTCTTCACGTAAGACCAAGTAATGTGTGTACTTCGCTTTGTAGTCGTAAATTCGTCCCATCGTCACTTCAATCGTGCGGTTGGTTACGTTATCGATGAAGGCCCTGTCGTGCGAAATCACAATCACCGCTTTCGCTTTATTGATCAAAAAGTCCTCCAACCAAATCACCGATTCGATGTCAATGTGGTTCGTTGGCTCATCGAGTAACACCAAATCCGGTTTTTGCAACAAGATTTTCCCCAATTCGATGCGCATTCTCCAACCGCCACTGAATTCACTGGTTTGTCGGGTGAAATCAGAACGTTTGAAACCAAGTCCAATCAAGGTTTTTTCCACTTCGGCATCGTAATTCACCTCTTCAATGGAGTAGAATTTTTCGCCGAGTTCAGAAACGCGCTCGATGATTTTCATGTATTCATCCGATTCATAGTCGGTGCGTGTTTCCAATTGATGATTCAGGGAATCCATCTCGTCGCGCATCTCGAAAATATGACCATAAGCTTTCGATGCTTCTTCGAACACTGTGCAGTTGTCTTCGGTCAACAAATGCTGCGGTAAATAGGCAATGATGGTGTCTTTTGGGCATTGAACGCTACCGTGGTTGGCACTTTGAACTCCCGCAATAATTTTCATCATTGTGGATTTTCCAGCTCCATTTTTCCCCATCAAAGCGATCTTATCGTGTTCATTGATCGCGAAGTTCACATCACTAAAGAGTGTTTCACCGCTAAATTCTACGCCTATGCCATTTACTGAGATCATAATTCAATTTTGAAGGCGCAAAATTACGGATTCATTCGCTTAACCTGGCAGAATTTTCGTTGATCCGAAAAAGAATTATCTGCTTGATCAGCTCCAAAGGAAGCGCTTCGTCATTCGGAAATTGAACAGAACCTGTGCCTTGTTTGTACTTTGAAAGCGCGACTTCAAATGCTGAATGTCCAGTTGGTGTGGCATAAAACCCGAGATGCTTTTTGTAACCAGCGAAATAAACCAATGGTTTTCCATGCAATTTATAGGCTGGCATTCCGTAGGAAATGGATTCTACCGCTTCGGGAGCGAGCGATAAAATAAGTGAACGAATCTGGGTCATTCGCTCAAGAATCGCTCCGTTGAATGCCTTCAAATATTCATCAACTGTCTGCACTGTTCTCTTTTTGTAATTTCAGAATTTGATTAAAAACCGTACGGGCGTCTGCAATTTGATACAAAGCCGGTAGCCCTTTATTGGCATTCGGGAATTGATTCAGTTGATCGAATTGTCCAGTTGCGATCACTTCTGCAGTTGAACCGATGGCGATGGTGCCGCGACCATCTTGCGTTTCAACAAGATCAATTTGAAGTTGGTCAGTAATCGGA
>JBFYPU010000257.1:0-4169 GCA_041303175.1 Crocinitomicaceae bacterium
ACAGTTTAGCGGGGAAATATATTACGGCGGAAGATGTTGGGATCTCTCCTTCAGATATGATGTGGGTGAATATGGAAACGGATCACGTGGTTGGTTTGCCAGGGAAAAGCGGTGATCCATCGCCGGTGACTGCTCGTGGAACATACATGGGTATGAAAGCCTGCGCAAAGGTCCAATTCGGTTCTGATTCTTTGGCTGGAAAGAAAATTGCCGTTCAAGGTGTTGGTCACGTCGGTGAATACCTTGTTCAATTGCTCGCGGAGGAAGGCGCTCAAATTTTTATCTCGGACATTCACGAGCCGACCCTGAAGCGTGTTTCTGAAACGTATGGAGCAAAAGTGGTTGGACTCGATGAAATTTACGACATCGACATGGACATATACGCGCCATGTGCACTTGGAGCAACGGTGAATGATGATACATTGTCTCGTTTAAAATGCTCGATCATTGCTGGTGCAGCGAACAACCAATTGAAAATGGAGACCGTCCATGGCAAAGCGGTAATGGAAAAAGGAATGATTTATGCGCCGGATTTTGCGTTAAATGCTGGTGGTGTAATCAATTGTTACGCCGAAGTAAAAGGTTTTACACCTGAGTGGGCGATGGATAAGGCAAATGATATTTATTCAACAATTTTAAACATTGTTCAACGCTCGCAATCTGAAAATGTACCGACGTACCAGATCGCAAATAAAATGGCGGAAGAACGAATTGCATCAATTGGGAACGTAAAACTTCCACTATAAGCCAATGCTCAATAGAAGACATCTTCGAATTAAGGTATTACAATCGCTTTACGCATATTTTCAGTCGAAAGACGAAGATTATGGAAAAGCGGAACGGGAGTTAATGACGTCGATTGATCGAATTTATGACCTGTATGTGTATTTGTTGCTGTCGTTTTCTGAGCTGAAATCTATGGGTGAACAGCGAATAGCTGGTGCGGTTAAAAAAATCCGACCCACAGAAGAAGAATTGAATCCAAATAGGAAATTAGTGGACAACCAATTGATTGCCATAATTGAGGGTTCGGCTGAATTGAGAAAGCAATCAGAAACTCGGAAAGTCAATTGGATGGGCGCAGAGGAACAAGAGATGTTCAAAAAGATGTACAAAGCGGTTCGCGAAAGTGAAACCTATTTCGAATTCATGAACAATGGTGAGACTGGATTCGAGGAAGACCGTGCATTTTTGCTCGCACTTTTCAAAACTGAAATCGCGAATTTCCCGCAACTATACACGTATTTTGAGGACAAAAGTATTCATTGGTTGGACGATATCGACTTAGCGTGTACCATGGTGATGAAAACCTTGAAAGGATACAATGAAGAGGATGCTCATTTTGAAATTTTACCGTTGTACAAAGACGAAGAGGACGAAAAACACTTTGTGAAAGTGCTCCTTCGAAAGTCAATTATGATGGAAAAGGAAAATGAACAACTTATTGATGAATTGACCCAAAATTGGGAAGTGGATCGAATTGCGAAAATGGATGTCTTTTTGATGGGAATGGCCATCACTGAAATGCAAGAATTTAGCAATATCCCTACGAAAGTTACCTTAAATGAGTACATCGAAATATCTAAGTTCTACAGTACTCCAAAAAGCAACGGGTTTATCAATGGAATCTTGGATAAAGCAATTGCACGACTTCAAAAAGATGGGAAAATCAACAAGGTTGGGCGTGGACTTAAAAATTAGAAGAATGAAAAAAAGAGTATTTTCTGGAATCCTTCCTTTGCTAGCAATGGCAGTTTTGATGATGGTTGCATCTCAAGGATGTAGTTCCGAAACGGATGTAGCCGTTGGGAACAGAACAACAATGGAAGTCGATCTAGTTTATGATGCTGGAGATGTGATTCAGGGAGAATTTATTACAGCAAAAATCAAAGTGAAGAACACGGGAAGTTATCCATTGGTCATCGCGAGTGTAAATGCAGGCTGCACATGCACTGTGGCATCGAAACCAGAAGAGCCTATTTTACCGGGGAAAACAGGTGTGATCATCGCGCAAGTAGACACGGATAAAACAGGAGTTGGACCGATCTCAAAAAACGTGAACATTGTTTCGAATGCCGAAAAACCAACCACTGTTGTGGAGATTACGGCAAATGTGCAGCGCAAAAAATAAATACAAATAATTACTAAATAGAAAATTATGTCAGGAGGAGCAAGTCAATTAATCATGCTGGTGATGATCATCGTCATCTTTTATTTTTTCATGATTAGACCACAAATGAAGAAGCAAAAAGAACTAAAAAAATTCCGTGAAAGTTTAACCGTTGGCGATAAAGTTGTCACGATCGGCGGAATCCACGGGAAAATTTTGGAAGTCGCAGAATCTACAATTTTGATTGCGACTGAAGGTGGAAAACTTCGTATGGATAAATCGGCTATTTCAAATGGAACAGACGGTCAACAAATCGGAGCACGTTAATCGTTAACCACAAAAAATCAAAAGCCTGCTTTATGAGCAGGTTTTTTTTGTGCGTGACCTTGAGGAATTCTAAACACGGATATACATGGTTGCTAACTCGATATGTGGCAGCTCGAAAGTTCGAGTCGGATCGTTAAATGAACATTTCTATCCATGAAATACATAAGTAGATCATGTAAATTATCGATGCGAGACGAACATGATAGATTCAAGTACTTAAATTCCAAATTTCTTCGTAATATTGACCTACGCATCTATCAATTCAGTAACATTTATGTATAAGATTTTATTCGTATTCGGCCTATTTTCAATTGTTTCATGTGGTTCTGATAAGGAATCTGATCTCGATGCAGGTAAAAATGACAAAGATTCGCTCGAGGCCTTAAAAAAGGACGGACTTGATACGTTAAACATCAAATCTGATTACAGCATGGGAACCGTTGACGCGAAGGAACAAAAGGAATTTCGCGAAAATTTGGTTAAAATTGAAAAAAAACACGGCATTCAATGGGATTTTTGCTCGTGTGTAGTGGCCAATGATTCCATCAATACCGTTCTTAAAGTGGCGAATCTTCCGGATTCAAAGCTCGATAAATTACTAGATAGACTGACGGTTGTAGAAGAAAAATGTCAAGCTTTCTTGGTTCAAAGTCCAGACCGAACACCAGAGGAACGTGCCCGCCACGAGAAAAAAGTGAGGGATTGCCTGAAGGCTGCTAAAGCCAGTAAAATTCAATGATCCTTGCAGGATTCATGCGCTAACTGGAAGACTTAGTTAGTGAACAAATCTGAAAGACGTTTTCGAAGCATGGCGCCCAAGTCAAGCTATTGTGTGTGAAGATCGGACATACAGCCGATTCGAAGATGGAGAAATCATCGAAACGATTTGAACAGGTGATCTCAGCCTATGATCTGTGTGGATTGGAGGTCTTTGTACGAAAGTTCGTAATGACTAATTTCAGATCTATTTTCGAACTCATTTCATGCTAACTTTTACATCAAGTCAGAAGATCGTTTATCGTGTTTTTAAAAAATAACACTTTTATTTCCCATTGTTAAAAAAATCTTGGTTTAGTCATTTGTATGTCAAATTTGATCATTGATAGAGCTGTTTTAAACATCTATCGCATAATCGGATAAAATATGAATGATCTAAATACCAGTAATTTAAAAATTTGGAATACCTTTCTAGGCACTTTAAATGCTTCTATACCATGAAAATAGTTTTACTATTTATCGTCCAAATAGCAGTGGTTTTGTATCCTTCTGCACTTATCGCTCAAATCATGACGTTCAATGGGGCGATTGTTCAAATTAATTCTGGAGCGGTTTTAACGAGTAATGGCGGTGTTGTAATTTCCAATTCGAGCAGTGTCCTCAATAATGGAGAGCTTCGCGTGACCAAAAATTCGACACTAACGCTTCCAGGAACATTATCGATCGTTAGTGCATCCAACGTCAGTGGAAATGGAAATTATTGGGTGGAACAAGATTGGATCAACGACGCTTCGTTTCTTTCTGGATTGAGCAATGTTCATCTCTTTGGTAATACACAGCAGTTCATCACGAGTTCCAACGCAACGGTGACAGAATTTCACAATTTAAATTTGACTGGAAACGGCACGGCGGCCAACCGCAAGAAATCACTTGTGAATGTGGACGCACGAATTTCGACAAGCGGACAGTTGGCGCTCAATAACCGTGAACTAGAAACCCAGGACAATCTTTTTTC
>JBFYPU010000258.1:0-7498 GCA_041303175.1 Crocinitomicaceae bacterium
GCAAATGGACATGGATTTTGAACAACGTTCAGACGTTTCCATCGATGAGTACATTGAAATGATTCGCCTCAAAACATCTGTACTTCTCGGCTGTGCGTTAGAAATTGGTGCAATCGTGGCAAATGCTTCAGCGGAAGATCGACAACACATGTACGATTTTGGTCAACACATTGGCATTGCCTTTCAAATTCAAGACGACATCCTCGATCTCTATGCCGACCCCGAAAAATTTGGGAAACAGGTTGGGGGAGACGTCATCGCCAACAAGAAAACACTCTTGCACTTAACGGCTGAAATCCACGCATCCGCGGAGCAACTAGAGGTGATGAAGCAATTGCAGAACGAACAAAATTTGGTACTCAAAGTGGATCACACCCGCCTCTTATTTGATAAACTAAACGTTCGCGCGATCTGTGAAGCACGCATGCAAGAGCATTACGAAATTGCACTTCAATCACTCGAAAAAATTGATGTGAACGCCACGAGAAAGGAAAAATTGACTGGATTGGCTGCTTTCTTGATGAATCGGGAGGTGTAGACATTACGTTTTCCAAGATAATTTCTTGAGGCGATTCACCGCAATTTTTCTACAAAGAAAGCTACATAAGTTCCTAAGTACTCGAATTGAAACAAGTATCTTGCAAGGAATAGTTCGAATTTGACGGATCAGGAATTTATACAACTCGTACGAAAGGACAAGGACAACGCATTCGCTTGGCTGACGGATTGCTATGCCCAAAAAATTTATGGCAGTTGTTTGAGCTTGCTTCGAAATACAGCGGACGCCGAAGATTTGGTACAAGAAGTGTTTGTGGCGATCTATTTGTCTCTTGATTCATTCAGTGGAAATTCGAAATTATCCACATGGATTTATGCGATCACGCAAAACAAGGGAAAGGAATTTCTCAGGAGTAAAACACGGTTAAAACGACAGGGGATTCACACATCTATGGATGAGAAAGAGGTTGGAAAGGCTGTGAATACAATCAATTTCAACCATCCAGGCGTACAACTCGAAGACAAGGAGCAGGCAAAAATTTTGTTCGACGCCATCGACGGGCTCGCTGAAAACCAAGCCCGTGCTTACCGTTTGGCAAAAATCGAAGGATACAGCTATATCGAAATCGGTGAAATGATGGAAATGAGCGTTTCATCAGTCGAATCCTTGCTTTTTAGAGCCAACAAGCGATTGCGCGAATTATTGAGTGATTATTACAAAGAAAATGTCCGATGACCGCAAGTTTTGGATAGAAAGAACAACCTAAATATCAGTTATGAACGAAGAACAACATTGGATAACGAATATAGAAGCTGTCGCATCACGAATCGAGCGCCCGTCCATTCCTGCGCATGTTTTGGAGCGAATTCAAGCCATCCCGTCAACCATTCGCTCGTCGATGGATAAAGTTCCTGCGCAGACAATCTGGTTGGCAGCGGCGAGCATTGCAGCGTTGATTGCCATGAATATTTATTTCCTATCGAATGCGAACTCGGTAGATTCATCCGAAAACGCAATCGGTGAGGCGTATTTTTCACACGTAAAACAATTGTAATGGCACGAACTAAATTGTATAAAATCATCATTGCTGTGCTCATTCTCATCAACATTGGGACCTTGGCTTTTTTCCTAATGGGAAGACCTCCGCATCATCCACCACAAGCGGGAGATCTCGCAAGAATACTAGAAATCGAGGGACCGAATAAACAAATGATTTTTAAGCTCGAAAAGGATCACCACGTCAAGAAACGAGCACTCCTCGAAATGGATCGTAAACTTCACGAAGAACTGTTTTCCAAAATTGGAACATCATATAATGTGAATCCTATCCACGAGAAAATTGAAGTAAACTACACGAAAATAGAAAAAATGACCTACGCCTTTTTTCACGATGTCTCGGCTTTCTGCAATGCTGAACAAAAAATCAAGCTGAAAAATGTGATCAGGCAAGCCTTCCATCAAATGAGGAAAAGACCTAAAAAATAGTGATAATGCGCTGGTACGCGTTTCCTAATGCGTACCAACGCGCACGTACCTCACAACCGAAAAACTGGCTTCGTGTCGCTCATCTTTTGGCTGTTCGAATACCGTTTCTACCGTCCAATCTTTTAAATTGAAATAAGGGAAAAAAGTATCCGCGCCATACGCATGGTTCACATGTGTGATGTACATTTCGTCCACGATGTTTAATTCCAGCGCATTGCGATAAATTTCGCCACCTCCAATAATATAAACCGTTCGATCTTCTTCAGTCTTGTAATGATTCAAACAGGCTTCCAAAGAGTTGAAAATGGTACAATCCTGCGCTTCGTAATCTTTGTTTCTCGTCAACACCACATTCTCGCGGTTCGGCAACGGACGGTATTTTTCGGGAATTGACTCGTAGTTTTTTCGACCCATCACAACAATGTGCCCAGACGTTGTTTCCTTAAAGAAACGCATGTCCGCTGGCAAATGCCACATCAAGTCATTGTTTTTACCAATTCCACGGTCCTGATCCATGGCAACGATGAGTGAAATTTTCATTCTAGTACAGGTGTTATTCCTTCTGGGGTGACTTCAACCAATGTTAGACTCCTCACGCCACAATCTCTTAAAAATTGCAGATTCGCACGCGCCGAACTCGGATCGTGATAGATTCCAGAAAGGTAGTTTCGCATGCCTTTCGGATCCACCGATTGATGGAAATAGTGACCAATCACCCCGTTTCGAATCCATGAAGCTCCGTCTTCACCTACATGCACGGCGTAGTAGCGCGTCAACAATTGTTTGAATTGCTCACCTACATAGGAAGTCGGATCCACAATCGATTCCACAACGGCTCCTTTGTTTTCATCTCCATAGAGTTTTCGGCTATCATCGAAAAATTCCTTCATGCGCGTGGCTTCTATTTCTGAAACGAACCCTGGTCGGTAGGTGTTGTAGTCAAAATCAGGTAAGATGTAGTAAGGCGTGATCGCACCTTCTTGGCGTTTCATGACATACACCAAATGGTGTTTCACGTCACCCAAAAGCACTTTCCCGTTCATTTTTTCCACATGCGCGCCCACCATCACGCCCCCGCGGGTGTAGCGGATTTGCATGTTCGAAACAAAATTACCTAAGGACCAAACCGTCAACTTTTCAAGGTTTTCGATGATCTTTTTTTCGATGGGTTGCACCACGTGCGGATGTCCACCAATCACCATGTCTGCACCAGCTCGGTAGCACATTTTTTCATACAGCTTTTGATAACTATTCGGAAGCGGCGTGTATTCCGTTCCCCAGTGCATGTTGCAAATAATGTATTCTGCGTTCATGGCTTTCGCCTTGGCAATGTCCTTTTTGATGATGACGCTGTCGATGTAATTGATGATCAATGGCGCTGCTACGCTCAAACCATTTGTTCCGTAGGTGTAATTTAAAATTGCAACCTTGATTCCGTTTTGATCGACAATCAGCGGATAGTTGGCATCGCGTTCAGCTTTATTTCTAAACGTTCCTGTGTGCTTGACACCGAGTTTATCCAACACATCTAGCGTTCGAATCACGCCCTTCGAACCGCCATCACAGGAATGGTTGTTGGAGGTCAAAATAATGTTGAATCCTGCATTAACAAGCGTTTCGGACAATTCATCTGGTGCGGAAAATTGGGGATATCCTTTGTAGGGTTTTCCAGCATGCGTCACTTCCAAATTCGCAATCCGAAGATCATATTCTTGAATAACTGGCTTGATAAATTTGAAACCGTCATCGTATTCGTAGGCTCCTGTTGTCGCGTTATAGGCCGCTTTGATTTGCCCTTCGTGCTGCATCACGTCACCAACGAACAGGAATGAAGCTTTCGGATTTTCCTCTTGACCTAACGAAAAGGAAGCAACAAAAAGGAGACTAAACAGCCACAACAGCCTTGATGTGCGGGTGCGGATCGTAGTTGAGTAACTCAAAATCTTCGTACTTGAATGCAAATATGTCATTGACTTCTGGATTAATTTTCATTGTCGGCAATGGACGCAACGCTCTACTCAATTGCAAGTGCGCTTGCTCAAGATGATTGTTGTAAATGTGTGCATCACCGAATGTATGAACGAAATCTCCGACCTCAAGGTTACATACTTGCGCCAACATCATGGTTAAAAGCGCATACGACGCGATATTAAACGGAACACCAAGAAAGGTATCCGCACTTCGTTGATAGAGTTGACAGCTTAGTTTGCCATCTGCTACATAAAATTGAAACAAGGTATGGCAAGGAGGAAGCGCCATGTTGTCGACATCCGCTACGTTCCATGCAGAAACAATGTGCCGACGTGAATTTGGATTGTTTTTTAGCTGTTCCACCAATTTGGTGATTTGATCAATGGTGCCACCATGACCATCCGGCCAACTTCTCCACTGGTGACCATAAACGGGTCCGAGATTCCCATTCTCGTCTGCCCATTCATCCCAAATGCGCACCTCATTTTCCTTCAAATAGGCAATATTGGTGTCACCTTGCAAAAACCACAATAACTCATGAATGATGGATCGTAAGTGCAATTTTTTGGTGGTCACGCAAGGGAAACCCTCGGAAAGATCAAAGCGCATTTGATAACCAAATACAGAGATGGTACCTGTTCCCGTGCGATCGCCTTTTTGCGTCCCGTTGTCAATAATATGCTGAAGTAAATCGTGATACTGTTTCATTCAAATCAAGCTGTATTTAGCGACGGAAAAGTACCGCTTTTGATCGGAAACAGAAAGCGAATGTTCGTAAATGCTTCACTTGGTTGAAAAATTGTGTTAATTGGTATCAAGGGACTTTTTTGTATCTTCGAGTCATGAAATGGATTTTTCTCCTCTTACTCATTTTCCCTTTGTCAGCGTATTCTCAAAAGGAAATCACCTTGAAGCGAAAATATTTTGGTAAATATGAAGGTATCGTTCCGGCGTATTCAATGGGTTCAGCACTCGAATTGGTGGATGTTGGCGAAACAGAAATTATAATCACCATTGGCAAGGACTTTATCTACACGACCATCGGCTCACGGAAAATTCAAGGGACATACACGATTATGTTTGAAGCAGAAGACTATTTTTTGCTAGACGCCTCCATGACAGGACAGCTTGCGAATGAGCGTATTTTGGTGTACAAACAAGGAAAAAAAATCGCGCGCGAAGGCATGTATCCTCAACCATTGGCCGACCTCAAAAAAACCAAAAATTAAGCATCACCTGTCAACTTGGCAGTTGAAATCGCAAGGCACAATAGTTGTCAAGATCAACTGTGCGAAATCAAACTCATCCCTTTGGATCGACTCTCGAAGCGATCATCTATCCAGCGCTGCTTCTAGTGCTGATGTGGATTGTATTTTGGGCGGATCACCTCTTTCCATATACGGATTTCTACAAATTTGGCGTCATTCCAAAATCCGTTGATACACTGGGTGGAATCTTATTAATGCCGCTCATTCACGCAAAAGATGAAGTCGGACACATCATCAATAACTCGGTGCCTACAGCGATTTTATTGGGTGCATTGATTTATTACTACCGAGACATTGCCCTCCGTGTTTTTGTGCTTTCATGGCTATTTACTGGAATTGGTCTATGGGTTTTTGCGGAGAACACAAGCAGTTACCACATTGGAATGAGTGGTATCGTATACGCACTCGCCGCATTTCTTTTCACATCTGGCGTCTTAAGGAGGTATTTGCCCCTGCAAGGAATTTCACTCTTCGTGGCGTTTGTCTATGGATCAATGATATGGGGAATTTTCCCCATCGAACCGCATGTTTCGTGGGAAGGACATCTCGCGGGGATGATTACAGGAGTCATCTTGGCAATCATTTATCGCAAACGGGGCCCACAAGCTCCTAAGTACAGGTATGAAATTGAAAAAGAATTGGGAATTGAACCACCCGATCTAGAAGGGATGTACAACGAACGGGTGCGACTTGCTGAGGAACAAGAAGAAGAACGAAAGCGACAAGAAAACGGTCATTACATTGTCTATCATTACGTTCCAACAGAAAAACCGCCTACTAAAGAACCACGTTCGGACGATACTGATCCACAATAGTTCCTGTGCCACGGGAAATTTCCGACCACTTCAGATCCTCGAATTCGATGCAGACATAACCGCCAGTTTGTAGCTCAATGCGCACATCCGTTAAATAAGTCGCCAAATCAGAAATTCCGAAATTGTGCCCGATGATCAATAAATCTTCATTTCCTGATCGTGCCCAAAGTGCCTGAAGGAAATGGTCGCGCGAACACAAGTACAAATCTTCGCGCATACTCACTTGTGGGAGATTTGCCGATTTCAGTACTTCACTATAAGTCCCGCGTGTGCGTTTGGCTGAACTGCACCACGTTTCACACTCAACTTTCGCGGAATCAAAATATTCTCCCATCAACTGGCATTGAATGATCCCCTTTTCATTCAAAACCCGATCAAAATCTCTCCCTGTAGGTGAAGCTTGATGCGTTTTCCCGTGTCGTAATAAGTGCAATTTCATGGCGTGAAGTATCAGATATTTCCATGAATTTAAAGGATTTACCGAATAGTTTCAGAAGAATTGCATTTTTTTTTGATTTTCACCAACCATTGAAAGGAACAGCACGTTCTAATAGCTACTCGAAGGGAGCGGAACAAAAAAATTGAACGAAGCATAATTTTTGTAAATTGCAGAAGGAACACAAAATAAGGACCCTTGAAAAACCCATGAGCATCACAGCTGAAATAATACATAAATGTATCAGTGATGATCGGAAAGCAATCAACTACATGTATGAGTTTTGCTTCAAACTCCTTATGCCTGTTTGTTTCCGCTACAATTCAAACGAAGAAGATGCCCGTGCTGCCTACAATGCTGGCTTTATAAAAATTTTGAAATCGTTGGAGAAAGTGGAGGACGACCTCAATTTCAATGCCTGGGCAAAACGAGTAATGGTAAACACCTTAATTGATGAATACCGAAAAAATAAACGATATACGTCCCACATCACAAAAAGCGATTCAGAGCGAGAACTCGACTTCTATTCGGAAGGACATAGCAACGATGCTGACAGTAATTTGGGGTACGAAAATATTATGATGCTTGTGCAAGAATTGCCCGCAGTGTCAGCGCATGTTTTCAATCTGTACGTGGTTGAAGGTTATTCGCATAGAGAAATTAGTGAGCAGCTGGATATGTCGGAAGGAACGTCAAAATGGCACCTTTCCACAGCGCGAAAAATGTTAAGAGAAAAATTAGATCGATTGGAAAATCGAAATCAGAGAATGGTGATATGAGCTGGACGGATGAAGAAATAGATAAATTGTTTCAGGAGAGTGCGAAAGAACTTTCTTTCAAGTACGATAATGCGTACTTCAAAGAATTTGAAGCGGCAGCGCTTCCTATAAAAACAAAAGGAAAAGATTTCCTTTGGATGGGAACTGCATTGGTTTTCATCGGTGTATTGACAACCGGTTACTTCTTTACGAACGAAAGTGAATCCCCTGTAAGTGAAACGGAAGGTCAATTTGTAGCTGCGGTT
>JBFYPU010000259.1:0-7570 GCA_041303175.1 Crocinitomicaceae bacterium
TTTCACAGGATTTGCAGTGAAAATATCAAAACAACGCCTAGAGCAATTGGAAATTCAAAGCGCAAACAACGCGATGACGGTGATTGAAACTACCATTCAGGATGTGTTAAAGGCTTACTACTCCGTGCAAGTTCAACAAGAACGGCTATCCTTGTTTCAAACGATTTTGGATCAATCCCGCGAGCGGAAAAATTATTATGTCCTGAAGGAGAAATACAGTGCGTCTACCTCGTTGGAATTACTTCAATTTGAGAATCAATACCTCACGGACAGTACAAATTATTTGGTGCAAAAACTATCGGTCGACAATGCCTTTCGGAACCTCAATTTGATCATGAATGATGGCGACAGCACGGGGACAAAACAGTATCTTCTCACGGACAAACTGGCAACGGATATTCAAGATATTTCCTTTGATCAAGCATACGCACAAATGATTGAGAACAACGCCAATTTGAAATCGCAATACATCGGTTTGGAATTGCAACGAACGGGAACAGAATTGCAGAAGTCGTTTTTGTATCCTACGTTGAGTTTTCAAATGGGCGTTCAACCGAGCTGGGCAAAATTGCGGGATTTGAATAACGAAGCGCTTCAGATTGAAACGCAAACCCTGTCCTATTATGGGAATTTCAATTTGCGGTATTCGCTGTTCAACAATTTCAAAAACAAACGCGCAGTGGAAGTGTCTCGAATTCAGGAAGATATCGCGGAATTGAACATTGAGAGCATGAAAGACCTTCTAGGGAACACGTTGCAGAATTTGATTGATCTTTATGAAATCCGTAATCAATTGGTTTCCATTTCTTCGCAAAACCTTGATTATGCCCAAAAAGCCTACGACCTAGCTGAGCTTCGCTTTAAAAATGGATCCATCAACTCCATTGCCTTGATGACTTTTCAAAGCAACTACGAAGCAACCATGATTCAGCACTACGAAAACCTCTTCAACCGACTAGACACCTATTTAGAAATCTATAAATTGACTGGGAAATTGGGATTGTCGTACACGAAGTGATAAAATCTTGATACATTAGGTAAAAAATAACCATGGAGCCATTAATGACACACAATTCATTCACCGCGTTTTCAACCGATTCGGGAATTGTTATTGAAGAAAAGAAAAAAGGAGCCATGAAAATGATGCTCGTCATATTGGGAATCGCTGTCCTGATGGTGGTTTTTTCATTCGCACTTGCTTTGGTGGGCGGAACGATAGGACGACCTATTGCACCCATCTTCTTTTGGGGAGGTATACTTGTCTTTGTTATTGCAATCATTGCGTTAATACTTAGAACCGCTATAAATACTGATCCTAAAATCAGCTTCGACACCGATTCCAACACAGTTAATGTCCGCGGAAAAATCATTCCGTTTTCTGATATAGAACAAATCTCACCACAATTGCAAACTGTCATGGGACGAACAATGGTGGTAGCAATGATGATCATTAAGGGGAAGAAAAAATCCATATTTAGCACTGCAATTGTCGTAACAGACCCCTCGGTCATTAAGGAATTGATCGCCGCCCTTGATCAAATCATTCAAGATTCAAAAAACAGAAAAGACACCGAAGCCTAAACTCCGATGCCTTTTTGGGTTTAATTGAGCTATTTCAAAAGCGATACGTGACCCACAAATATTTTTGAGTCACCCGAATCTTTGAAGCCTGCAATAATTTTCCAGGTGAACACGCCATCTTGTACGTTTTCATCCAATTGCGAATACTCGCCGTCCCAGCCCACGCTCATGTCGTGTGACTCGAATACCAATTCTCCCCAGCGGTTGAATATGTAGAGTACGTAATCATTTTCGTCAAATCCTTCCATGACCGGTTTAAATACCTCGTTTGCACCATTGCCATCAGGTGTGAAGGCATTTGGAACATAAATGGTATAATCTTGTGACACGTACACATACTTCACTCGATCATCGATACATCCTTCTGGAGACGTCACAATTAAGGTTACCTCATATGATCCTGCCTCCTCATTCGGAAACTCGTGGAAAGGCTCAAATTCGTTACTGTTTGCCGATCCATCACCAAAATTCCAATCGTAGGTTGTCGCTCCTATGCTCAAATTTTCGAATCCCGTTCCTGAACTTATGGTTGTCAAAGACAAATCGAGAATCTTGAAATCAGCACTTGGCAAGGCGTGAACCGTAACTTTTGCAAGGGCTGTTGCAGAGCATCCAAAGTTGTTTGTACCAGTAACCGTGTAATCGCTGGTTTGCGTTGGGAAAAATTCCACACCGTCCAGCACACCACCTGTCCACGAGTACCATATTGCACCCGACCCAGATAGGGTTACGCCCTCACCAGCACAGATTTGCTTGTCTTCAGCCGTCACAATTGGATTTGGATAAACTGTGACCAAGACTTGATCCAAAGCCGAACAACCCGTCGCAAACGAATCGGTTAATGTGTAAACAATCGTTCCCGCAGCCTGCGTAAATGGAACATTATTCACAACTCCGTTGTCCCAAACTAGATTCGGCGTCCCAACAGCAGAAAACGTGATTGGTGTGCCTTCACAAACGGTTTGATCAGCCCCAGCATCAACAGTTGGCAAGGGATTGACTACCACCACAACCTGATCCGAGTTTGAACATGAATGAATATCTGTTCCAGTAATTGTATAAGTCATCGTTCCAACAGCTTGCACAAACGCTACACCATTTGTAATTCCATTGTTCCATGAATAGTTAGTTGCGCCCGAACCATTCAGTGTGACAGCCGTTCCTTCACACACTGTTTGGTCTGCACCGGCATTCACAATTGGAAGTGAATTCACCGTTACATTTACTTGATCAGTGTTAACACAGCTATTTGCATCTGTTCCCGTGACAGTATAAGTCATTGTTCCAACAGCTGGAACAAACGCTACTCCATTCGTGATTCCATTGTCCCAAACATAGCTTGTTGCTCCAGAACCATTAAGTGTGACAGCCGTTCCTTCACATACCGTTTGATCCAAACCAGCGTTTACAATTGGAAGCGGATTCACCGTTACATTTACTTGATCAGTATTGACACAGCCATTTGCATCTGTGCCTGTGATAGTATAAGTCATTGTTCCAACAGCAGGAACAAACGCCACTCCATTTGTGATTCCATTGTCCCAAACATAACTTGTTGCTCCAGAACCATTAAGTGTGACAGCCGTTCCAACACATACCATTTGATCCAAACCAGCGTTTACAATTGGAAGCGGATTCACCGTTACATTTACTTGATCAGTATTCACACAACCATTGGCATCTGTTCCTGTGACAGTGTAAGTCATTGTTCCAACTGCTTGTAAAAAAGCAACACCATTTGTGATTCCATTGTTCCAAACGTAGCTTGTAGCTCCAGCGCCATTCAGCGTGACAGCTGTTCCAACGCATACGGTTTGATCTGTGCCAGCACCAACTATTGGAAGCGGGTTCACCGTTACATTCACTTGATCTGTATTTATGCATCCATTCGCATCGGTTCCTGTAACAGTATAAGTAATTGTTCCTGCCGCAGGAGCAAACGTAAGCCCATTCGTGATTCCATTGTTCCAAACATAGCTTATTGCTCCAGACCCATTTAAGTTGACCGCTGTTCCTTCACATACCGTTTGGTCTAAACCAGCGCTTACAATTGGAAGTGGATTCACCGTTACATTTACTTGATCAGTGTTAACACAGCCATTTGCATCTGTTCCTGTGACAGTATACGTCATTGTTCCAACAACAGGAACAAATGCCACTCCATTTGTGATTCCATTGTCCCAAACATAACTTGTTGCTCCAGAACCGTTCAAGATGACAGCCGTTCCAACGCATACGGTTTGATCTGGTCCAGCACTCACAATCGGCAGCGGATTGACCACAACCACCACTTGATCGGAGTTTGAACACGCATTGGCATCCGTTCCGGTTACGGTATATGTCACCGTCCCAACAGCTTGCACAAAGGCAACGCCATTCGTTACACCATTGGTCCAGATATAACTCGTTGCACCCGAACCGTTGAGCGTGACCGCCGTTCCTTCACATGCTGTTTGGTCTGCACCAGCATTGACAATTGGAAGTGGATTCACCGTGACATTCACTTGATCTGTATTGATACATCCATTCGCATCGGTTCCTGTGACAGTATAAGTAATTGTTCCTACCGCTGGAACAAACGCCACTCCATTCGTGATTCCATTGTTCCAAACGTAGCTTGTTGCCCCAGACCCATTTAAGGTGACCGCTGCTCCTTCACATACCGTTTGGTCTAAACCAGCGCTTACAATTGGAAGTGGATTCACCGTTACATTTACTTGATCAGTATTCACACAACCATTGGCATCCGTTCCTGTGACGGTATATGTCATCGTTCCAACCGCAGGGACAAACGCCACTGCATTCGTGATTCCATTGTCCCAAACATAGCTTGTTGCTCCAGCACCATTGAGGATGACTGCCGTTCCAATGCACACTACTTGATCTGCACCAGCACTGACGATCGGAAGAGGATTCACAGTTACATTCACTTGATCTGTATTGACACAGCCATTTGCATCGGTTCCTGTAACTGTATAAGTTGTTGTGCCAACAACAGGTACGAACGCCACTCCATTCGTGATTCCATTGTCCCAAACATAGTTTGTAGCTCCAGCGCCGCTCAAAGTGACAGCTGTTCCAATACATACGCTTTGATCTGCGCCTCCATTAACAAGTGGCAATGGCAGTGCATTTACCGCAGCAGAACCAATGACTGCAGCGCAACCACCCATATCAGTAACGGTGACAGAATGAACCCCAGCACCGGCAAGAATGGTTGGAGTCGTTGCTCCAGTACTCCATAAATATGTAAATGAACCTGAACCACCCGCAACAGATGCCGTAAGCAAGACAGGAGGATCTCCCGCGCAAATTGTTGTGAGCGAAGGCGTCACGGTCAACACATGCGGCGGAACAAACGTCACACGAATGGTATCACAAATCGGATCTACATTACAACCTCCCACATCATCACCACAAACGAGATAATCAACGAAAGCTGGTGCTCCTGAATTTGGCGCAGTAACATAGGTCGTATCACAGCCAGCGGCGCAACTTAAATAAGAGTCGTAAGTTCCCGAAGCTCCTGGAGCAATACTTGTCCAAGAAACAGTAGACTCGTCATAGTATTCTCCATATATAAATCCTTGACAACCTGCGAACAATGAAATATCGGGACCAATTATTGGACTAGAATAGGAAGTGATGCTAAATGTGTTTTCATTGTTTCCTGGCTTGCAAAAAGTAAGATTGTGTGGCCCTGGTCCACTTAAGCAAATCGGCGAACCAACGGGTGTTACGGGACCACAATCAATTTGATAAAACAGGGCACCCGGTGGAACTGCACCTGATGAAATAGTAAAATTAACAGCGATCGCATCTGGATGAAGCGTAATAATGAATTCTAAGCAACGATCGGGATTGCTGGTTCCACAACAATTTCCATTACGAATTATTGGTAAACTCGTCCATGACATATTGGGTGAGGCGGTTAAATCCACCGCGGTTGAGGGTGTGATGCTATCGCAATATTGCGAAAATCCGTAGAACGATTTAAGGAAAAATAAAACTAAGATTATAGCTTTGACGAAGGTGTTTTGAAATGCTTTCATATCGCTTAGTTTAATTGGTTTCTATATACTAAACGTTTTAGTAACGTAACGGTTGCTATGCGCGCATACAAAAATGAATGGTGCATTTTGTTGATTAAACTAGCGATATCATCAATTTAGCGACACAATAAAATCATTCATCTAGGAATTCTGTCAAAACCTTCAATTTGCACAATTGTTCAGAATAGAGCTGGATACGAGTGAAATATCTTTGTAGATGAATATTCATAAATAGACTTATTCGCTTAAATCGTAAAACAGGATATTTCAGCGATTTAACGAACGGATGCTGTGAATTGCCTAATAATACGCGTAAATTTGACGCATGTATAGTTTTCCAGTAGCGTATTTCAACAGTAACAATGGAATTGGGCGTTTGGCATTTGGCGAGGGGCCGATGATCAAGCTAAGTTCAAACGACCCCTTAGCACAACTGCAATCCTTCATTGATGAACACTCAGGCAAGCACCTTTTGGTCAATTTGAGTTACGATTTAAAAAATCACATCGAAGATCTCACTTCCTCAAATCCGGATTACTTACAGTTTCCACTCGGTTATGCGTGGGTTCCAAAATACATGGTCGATTTGGAACATGAAAACATGAAATTCGTTCAAGGAAGCAAAGATTCTGAATCACTGAAATTTATTGATTATTTCTTGCAGGAGGAAATTGATGAAAATTATGAGTCATTTCCACACAAATTAACTCCTCGAATTACAAAAGATGAGTACTTGAAGAACGTGCGCTCACTGCAGGAATCGATCCAAAAAGGCGATGTCTATGAAGTGAACTACTGCCAAGAATTTTTTGCCAAAAATGTTGAAATACCCGACCAACTAAACGCCTATTTCAAATTGAATTATTTGACGCGTGCACCGTACTCTTCTTTCTTTTTTATTGATCAGTTCACACTATTATGTGGAAGTCCAGAACGCTACTTGCTTAAAAAAGACAATCACTTAATCTCAGAACCAATCAAAGGGACGAAACGGCGTGGCGCAACAATTGAGGAGGATGAAGCACTGAAAAATAGTTTGCTCAATGATCCAAAAGAACGGGCTGAGAATGTGATGATTGTTGACTTGGTGCGCAATGACTTGTCTCGAATTGCCTTGCCAAATTCGGTGAAGGTGGAAGAGTTGTTTGGAATTTATAGTTTTGAGACTGTTCACCAAATGATTTCAAGGATTGGGTGTGATGTTGCTCCCGAGACAACGTTTACCGACATTTTGCGGGCAACCTATCCAATGGGTTCGATGACAGGCGCACCGAAAATTAGCGCGATGAAACTCATTGAAGAACACGAGTGCTTTCAACGCGGAATTTATTCAGGATCAATTGGTTACATTCGTCCGAATGGCAATTTTGATTTCAATGTGGTGATTCGAACACTGGTTTACAATCACGCAACGAAGTATCTTTCTTGTGCCGTGGGCGGTGCCATCACAATCAAATCGGATCCAGAACAGGAATACGAAGAATGCAACGTGAAAATCAAGCGGATTTTAGACGGAATGAATGCCGAGTAACATTGAACATAGTCGCTCCATATGGAAATCGTTAGAAACACGTCACTTATTTTTGGCGTGTAGCGGAGGGATTGATTCGATGGTACTTCTTGATATATTGCTTGCTTTGAACGCTTCGGTTACCGTCATTCATGTGAACTATCAGCTTCGTGGATCGGAATCCGATGCCGATGAAACCCTGGTGCGTGAGGCATGCGCTTCGCGAGGTGTTGAGGTACTCGTTCGAAAAGTTGATCTCAAACATGAGTTGAAACAAGGCGGCAATCTTCAAAATCGTGCCCGTGTAATTCGCTATGAATGGTTCTCTGAAATTCTGCGCAAAAATCAGAACAATCGTGTGCTACTGGCGCACCATGAAGATGATCAAATTGAGACATTTTTTCAAAACTTGGCGCGTAAGTCGGGT
>JBFYPU010000260.1:0-7165 GCA_041303175.1 Crocinitomicaceae bacterium
GGTAAATTACGTGATCGATTCGATTGCGGTTGCAATTCTGAGGATGATATTCGCGCCACTCATTGGGTATTCGTCGTTTTCTCTGCTCCCATTTTTTCTTTATTATTTCATTTTTGAAGTGACACTCAACCAAACCCTGGGAAAGATGCTCACTAAAACAAAAGTCGTGAGTGTTAAAGGGAAACGACCCAATGTACTCCACATTTTCTTTCGAACCATTCTTCGGCTCAACCCACTCGATCTCTATTCCTATTTGATGGGGACGGAACAAGGAACTCACGATGTGTTATCTAGAACGCGGTTGGTGAAGGTGGATTCAAAACAATAATTTGTAGGTATGAAGTTGTTCCTAATATTGTTACTTTTCAATTCCAGTTCAACCAATGCTCAATCGGCAATGTGGGAATTACGGGCTTCAAAAATCAGTCTTCCGAGTGGGAATAGAGAAAGTCAGCAGTATTCATTTAACGGCAGTAACACGATCATAAGCAACTACCATTGGAACTATTCTGTTCATCGAAAAAAGCGAATGAGGCCTAAACGGAAACATGAACAACGTCATAAAAAGTTGGATGCTGAAAATTTTCAAGCGTATGATTTCATTCAGTTACATCTCAACGATTCTACGTATGAATTGTCACGTTCTTTAGTTGATTTAGACAGTGCTGACCTCTCCTATTTGAAGGAAAACGATTTACTAACCGATTCCACGATACATCTCAATTTTGGATTATTCTTACGCCAGTCGAATAAGGCAGTCAAAACCTGTGATGATTGCTTGCCATTGATGTACTTTCAAGGACACCAAATTGACGGATCGAGACTGATCATTGTTGTGATTTCGGATTCTATGGAGCTTTTCAAGATGAATGTTGGGATAAATGAAATGTCACAGCCAAACTCGTTTCAACAGTGGATTATTTTTGCAGAAGCATGCCAGAAATTTGATTTATTCGACGAACTCAATTTGACGAAAAGTTATTTTTCTCGAACCCAAATTTCTGGAGAAGTAGCAAGGTATGTACACATGCTAAAGCGGTAACTTATATTGGATGCTGCGCATAAATTTCGCCCTTATTATTGATCCAATACTCCACTCCATTCGCCTGAATGATACTGTATAATCTGTTGTAATCAAACAACGTTCCGTTGGTGAAAACGACTTCTCCTGATGTGTTATAGACTTCAAAATGTTCGGAATCGATGTGACAGATAAATAACTTCCAATTGAGGTGTAATATTCTTTCAAAAGGCTTTGATACAAACTTCTCACTTCCCGAAATCAACAAATAAGAATGATCATCTCGGGTTCCTACAAAGACAAGTCCATTTCCTCTTAAACTAGAATATTCATCATCAAAAATCGTTCGCAAGTTTGAATCAACGGCCACAAAATTTCCATTCTCCAATTTGAATATGTCGTATTCCCTTCCAAATGGATCGTTTCCAGTAGCAACATGTTCCCAAAATTTAATGACAAATTTGCCTTCCTTAGAGAATATATAACCCATTTCTGCTCTATCATACGCGGAAATAATACCTCTCGGAGAATCGAAATAGATTTGCGTAACAGAATCGAGACCTTCTAGTCGGATCCCACTAAAAAATGCGTATTCGTAGATATACCTCTTGAGAAATGAACCATCATATCCTGTTGGATAAATGATTCCAACAAAGTTATGTCGGTCGATAATAGGGTACATTGGTTCGAAGCTAAATTCGGGAGCGCTTAGCAATTTCTTTCCTGTTTGATCATAAATTTCCCATCCATTTTCAGGATGAAATAGTTGCAAAAGAAGCAACGAATCAGCACACCTGCGCATTCGTAAGTCAAGATCAACTTCATACATATCCAATGAATCTCTTAGGGCATGAGAGACTTTCGGCACACCTCGAATTATAAAATCACGTGTTTGCTCATCGAAGATTTTCGTAGTTCTTTTGCCCTCAATTACCATAAACCGTTCTTCCGTTGACTTCCATTCATTTCGTTTCACGCGTAAAATGGTTTTCAGTTGCAGATCTTTAAAAAAAGTGAACTTCATATCTCCCATAACAATCAACTCACTTTCAACTTTATGATAGATGAAATCATACTTAAACGGAATAATGATCTGCTTATCAATGTTTACAACTCCCACTCTCCTGTCCATTGTGGCGATATAGCAATCACCAAATTTCGGATCGAGTTTTATTTTTGATTGAACGAAGTAAGGGTCCATATCGACCCAATTACCAGATGTATCTCTAACTACTAACCCATCCTTATACATTACAGTGCTGGAATCAATCTTCTCTAGATATGGAGTTCCATCAAGATGCAATTGTACAACTGAATTATCTAGAAGTGATTGGGCAATGATAAATCCGTCTTTACACGGATCAGAACTGTGACTCTTAAAAACAAATTGCGCAGAATCGATAACAAATCCTTTATTAAGATCATACAGTGCCGAAGATGCTCCAAATCGCAGTTGGAAAAGATCGAGAGAATCGCATAGTTTGATGACCTCTATTGCTTGTGATCTTCCGATAATTGAGTCGCCCACAACATAATACCGGCCTTGAAAGTCAGGATCTATATCAAAATTGCTCGAATTAAACATGAACTCTCCGTTCAATTTATAGAAATCGTAGCAGCTTTGCCGTTTTCGATAATCGTATTCGGTAAATACATGCACGTAAGTTTGATCAATCAATGGAAAAAGCATCGAGTAATGATGTCCTACTAGTGGTCGAAATCCAAAACCGTTATTGAAATTTCGATAAGGGTATTTGCATGGAAACACCCAATTGTCGCTTCCCAGATTGAATGCACCAGTGACCGTATCTCCTTGGTCATTTACAGTTGAAGCATACACGCAATACTCGGTCCCATCAAACGCATACTGATTAGCTGGAACACTCGTAAGTTCGCAATAGTCATGAGGCAAAAGTTGTTCACCATTTCGAGAATAAAGACCATAACTGTTACTTTTCTTCGCGTCGTTGCGGGCGATAATCGCAATCTTATACCTGTTTCTGTCAACTAGAAATTCCAACATCTTAATGCTACTGAACTGAACGGCTAAAATTTCTTGTCCATTCGGATCAAAAAGTCCAAACAACCATTTTCCATCTATTCGTTTGTTTCCGACAAGAACCAAATATTGAGAATAAGCAGATAAAAATGAAATCGAATCGTATTGAATCGGTAAAATGTATTCACCGCTTGCCCCGAGAAATCCCCATTTCTCTTCTCGCTGCACTAAAATTGGAGGGCCGTACGCGTAATCTGTGTAACTAATTGAATCGAAGAACTCGTTGTTGAGCTGCTCGCCTTCTGGAGAGATAAACGACCATTTCCCTTCGGCATTTTTATATGGTAACCACGATTTTTGTTGAGCTGATGAGATGAAACTCACCACCACTAGAAATGCAATTAGAATAAATTTGATCATATATTTAAACAATTGGAGATCAAGTTACAAGAAATTCGTTTGAAATCAGCGTCAATTATTAAAAATCCGCATCTGTTTTATATACAACTGTCGGGTCTCGGCATCAAGTTTAAATTCAAGGTCTAAACCAAAATTAAAGTAGGATTTGTCCGTGTAATGCTTGCGAAGGTATTGTCGCTTAATTTGCTCCAGCACATCGGCTAGGTGTTCAATTTCTTTGTTGGTCATAACCAATTTCCCATTGTTTAAACTGGAATAAGTGATGATGTCAATACTTCCACCAATCCGATCATATCCAGCAACTTTTTCACTTGGGTAACATATGAATTGATCACAAGATACCCCGCTTGTTGGATTCACCACATCTTCATTTCCGAGTTGTGCATTCACCACAAATCCCAAATAATTGTCGCGGTACAAATTGGTTGTGATCGCCACGCCATTCACCGCCTCATCGGGAAAGGAACGATGCGCCAAAATTCCCATCGCCACGGTGGAATGATCTATGTTGAAAGCCTCACGCTCCATGAATGCACCATACGACCATAAACTCGCCCAAACGTGTTTGATCGCCTTGTCAATCGGTTTTTTGGGATCGTCCAATTCGCCCGTTTTCGAGGTATACAAGCCAGCGCCAGAAAACCCTTCCCTGTCCTCGGCATTGGTCGACGAACGGAATCGGAACCTCCGATCATCTCCCAAACTTAAAATCATTTTTTCCAGTTTCGCGAGCAAGGAAGCATCCATTGGCGTAGCCATTATTTTGTCTCGAATGGCCTTTAAATCCGCCTCGATAGCCGTCTGGCTTCGGTTCAAATTGTCCTTCAAATAGAGTTCACACAGCAAGGGCTCAATTCCCGAACGAATCGCGTGTTTCTTGTAAAACGAAAACGGAATGGCAAATGCAGATTCGGGTGTTTTGAAATCAATTTTCTTCGAGTATTCGAGTAATAAACCAAAATTCGCGGCCTTATTTCCCACATATTTGCTGTCGCGCTCCAAGATGTATTGCGCACGAATCAAGGTATCCATCGAAAGGTCGCACTTCAACTTGATCGGCGTTTTACTTCTTTCCATGCCCGAGAGTGCCACGTCAGAAAGTTCAATCCGAAAGGTGTCTTGTTCCACCGTATATTTCACCGTTTTTCCCGCAAGCGCAAGCAACTCCTTATGATCAAACAACTTGGTGTAGGCGCAAACTGGAATTTTACGGTTGTGTCCCAAGAGGGAAACATGGCTCAATGGTGTTTGAAATTGCGTGACAATCACTCCTGCAACGAGGGGAAAACTAGGTGGTATATCTTCAAGAAATAAAATATCCGTTGAACGCACATATTTGGATTGTTCTTGCCAATTCGTAATGATCAAGACCCGACCAAAAGCCTGGTGCTTGGAAAGCGGTTGATAGGTTTGATGAGCATACACTTCTTCTGGCGTTAGGCGCGGAATGGACGTTGGGAGTTCATCTCCGATCTCAATGATGTGTGAACTGCTCATCATCAAATAGAGCTTGTCAGCAAAATAGACATTCGCTTTGATCGCCTCAAACAACTTGATCAATTGGCTAGCATTCATGCGATCGGAAGGTCCCAACTCCACCGCAAATTTGTCCAGCGCTTCATAATAATTGATGTTTGCCAACAAAAAAGGACGATCGTCTTCACCCGAATAGTTTTCGTTGTTGAATTCTGAAAGTGATTTGACGTACCCCAATTTAACCTCACAAAATTCGTGGTGATACATGAACTCCGATGCGTAGATGAAATGCAGCTTGTCCGTTGAATTGTCATAAACCACCTTCACGGTTGAAACTTGACCGTACTTTTGATAAAGTGGTAAAGAACTTCTCGCCTCGAAATCGGCAAACGATGCAATCTCTTTGGGTTGCAACTGCGCGCAGGCAAGTAAACTCAAAGCCATGACACATAGAATGCAAACTGATTTCATCATAGATAATGCTGTACAATTAAGTTTGGTTTTCGCTCAATTGATGCCGTTTAACGCGTAAACACCCACTCCTTCTCTGTCGATAAATTCTCATCGTAGCGATAGCCGTCCACATTAAACGCCTTCAAATCTTCCGCCTGTTTGATCGAATGATCCACAATGTATCGCGCCATTGAACCGCGTGCACGTTTGGCGAAAACCATGATTACTTTGTAATCCCCGTTCTTAAATTCTTTGAACGTTGGCGTGATCACCGTTGCTTTGAGCGCTTTTTGATCAACCGCTTTAAAATACTCCGTTGAAGCGAGGTTCACAACAATTCCATCTCCCACTTCAGCATTGAGCGCAGCGGCAATTTTGGAACCCCAAAATTTGTATAACGTTGGGGTTTTCGGTGTGATCGCCCACTTCGTTCCCATTTCCAAACGGTAGGAATAAATGACATCGAGTGGTTTCAAAATCCCGTACAATCCCGACAAAATTCGGACGGTTTCATTGGCTTCAATCATTTTTTCAGTACTCAAACTTGGTGCGTCAAATCCACGGTATACCTCGCCATTGAACGCCGCAATAGCATGTGTGTTTTTTCCATTCAGCTCCGCAATCGGCTCCCATGATCGAAAACGCTCCTCGTTCAAATCCGCCAAATCCTTTGAGAGGTGCATCATTGCGCCAATTTTTTTCGACGACAAACGTGCCAATTTCGTAATCAACGTAGCCGATTGCTCTATGAAAATGGGTGCACTCGACAATGGAGCGTTGATTTCTTTGTGCATATCCAAAGCCTTTGCTGGCGAGAGAAGTACTTTCATTTTGGGTGAATTTTGTCCAATTTTACGAATCTTAAAGGTATCACAATTTTCCCAAGATCACGGCTATTGACTGCTAGTTTCACATTTTTTTGAACGCAACGTTCTTTCCGAAAATGTACTTTTTTGAAGGATTTACCTGCCGTGCTGCTTCTTGTTGGGCGCTTTAACGGTCTACATGCTATAGTCCCCAACGCGTCGGGGAGCTGCCGCATTCCGTCCTAGCGCGAACAATTTACCCGCATTTCACGAATTGATCAAAGAAACAGCAGTGCGTACGCCACAATCACGAAGGTGCAGATCACATTGAGCACGAACCCCGTCGCCGCCATTTGTTTGATTGTCAGATCGCTCCCAGAAAATACAATGGCATTCGGCGGTGTACCAATGGGTAACATAAAGGCACAGCTCGCGGCAAGTGTTACCGGAACACACAATGTTTCTAATGGAATTTCCGCCTTCAACGCGAAGGTTGCAATGACTGGAATAAACACGCTCACCAAGGCTGTATTAGACATGAATTCCGTCCCGAAAATGGCAATCGCTACAACCACAAGCAAGATCACACCGATGTGCAAGGCTCCAAAATGCTCAAACATTCCTGCAATTTCAACGATCACGCCATTGTTTTCCAGCATTTTCGCCATTGCCAAACCACCACCAAAGAGCAACAAGATGCCCCAAGGCAGTTTGTGCGTATCCGTCCAAATGAGCATGGCTTCACCCTTTGTACTCGGCATGATAAACAAGAGAATCGCCCCAAAAATGGCGATGTGCTCATCATCAAAAGAAAACGATGGGAACGGTTCTTTTGTATAGGAAAGAATGACCGTTCGAAAAGACCACATCAAAATAACCACAACAAACAGCACAATTACACGGATTTGATCCTTACTCCATGGGGTCTTTTCGATGTCCACATGAATTTTATCGCTGTTCCGTTCACCGCGCAAACGCCAGATGAAGAAA
>JBFYPU010000261.1:0-8327 GCA_041303175.1 Crocinitomicaceae bacterium
CTCAGCGTTCAATTACTATATACCGAAGATCAAATGGAATACAAAATTATTGAGAAATAAGTCCCGAGGACCGGAGATTAAACCGAAATCTACTTTTCATGCGGTGTAGCGATTCTTCCAAGTTAAACGATTCCACGACCCGACGAAAACGGAAAGCGTTTTTAAAAACAAAGCACTACGGATGCGCTAGAAAAACAGCGACGTCAGAAGCTCGATTTTCTCGTTGCAGACGTTGCTTGGATTGAGAAACCTTGGAGATGAAGGCGGAAAAGGCGCACGAGTGGAAATCAAAATAATAGGCGATGTGTTAAAAATCTAATCTTCCAAACGCTCTCGAATTGCGTCGACGCATTTCATTCCATCAATGGCAGCAGAAATAATCCCACCAGCATAGCCAGCGCCTTCCGCACATGGATATAAACCCGACACATCTGGATGTTGCAAGTCACTACCACGTGGAATTTGAACGGGTGATGAGGTCCGCGATTCAGGTGCATGTAAAATCGCGTCATTCGTCAAATATCCTGGCATTTTTTGTCCAAAATCCTTGAAGGCAACACGCAAACGATCCGCAATCATCGGAGGCAGAACAGCACTTAAATCGACGGATGTCAGACCCGGTTGATACGACGATTTAGGGAAATCAGGTGAAATTTTCCCATCAACAAAATCCTTCATTCGCTGGGCTGGAACGTGCTGTGTTCTGCCCGCTGCAATCCAACAATCACGTTCTACTTTTTGCTGAAACTCAAGACAAACTAACGGATTGGTTGCATGTTCTTTGAAATCTTCTGGGTAGACGCTGACCACAATTCCAGAATTTGCGAACGGATTGTTCCGTTTTGATGGCGACCAACCATTTGTGACAACTTCCTCCTGCTCGGTTGCACAAGGAGCGACAATTCCTCCTGGACACATGCAAAAAGAATAGACCCCTCTCCCATCGACTTGCGTCACCAAGCTGTATGAAGAGGGTGGCAAGAATTCATCGTTCAATCGGCCGTGATACTGAATGTTATCAATTTGCATTTGTGGATGTTCAATACGGACTCCCAACGCGAAGGCCTTGGCATTGAGCTGAATGCCTTTTTTAAAAAGGAGTTGATAGATGTCACGCGCAGAATGTCCTGTCGCCAAAATCAGGTTGTCAAACGCAATTTTTTTCGAAGAATTGATCTCAATTCCTGTGAGACGATTGTCCTCCACAAACAAATCTGTTAGTTTCGATTCGAAGTGAACCTCACCGCCAAATTCAATGATCTTTTCACGCATTGCGACAATGATTTGTGGCAATTTGTTTGTTCCAATGTGCGGATGTGCATCTACCAAAATTTCTTCAGTTGCCCCAAACTCTACGAACCATTCCAAAGCTTTTTGAATGTCGCCCCGTTTTTTAGACCGTGTGTATAATTTTCCATCGGAATATGTTCCTGCTCCACCCTCTCCAAAACAATAGTTGGATTCAGGATTGACAATTCCTTCCTTATTCAGAACAGCCAAATCTCTGCGCCGCGATCGCACGTCTTTTCCCCGCTCAAAAATGATGGGTTTCAGTCCCACTTCGAGTGCGCGCAAACCTGCGAACAATCCAGCCGGACCTGCTCCGATGATTGCAATTGATTTGGCACTACTTACATCTGTCGGATGAAAAGAACTGGGGAAATCTGGAATTACCCCATCAAGGAACACCTCAAACGTGCAGTTAATTTTAATCTGACGTTTTCGTGCATCAATCGAACGGCGCTTCCAACGAAAGCTAAACGCGTCTGAATAAATTTTCAATTCCTCTGCAATTCGCTCGCGCAAATAACTGTCATCTGTTGCTTGTTCAGGTGTGACTTGAAACTGAATTTCCTTCATGTTTAACCTTCAAAAATGAGGGAAAACCACCAAACGCGGTTGTAAAGTTGATCGATCGGTTTCGAAATGGTCGTGTTGTCTTGAATAAGTACATTGGTGATTCCATGAGAATATTTTAGCTCAATTCCCAGCTTGAAATACGTCGCAAAAAACTCTACTCCTCCTCCAATTTGACCTTGCCAATCACTACGATTGATTTTAATGAATGGATCGTTAAATGTTTGACTGGCATCTTCTTGGGATTGCAAATCGAGCGAATACTGAAACCCTGCCAGTGCATATGTCGCGAAATTATTGATTCGAAGGGTTCTAAACTGGAGCATCAAGGGGAAGTCTAGATTCGTAGATTGAACACGCTCGTCGGTAAACTCACTCCCTGTATAGGAGTCATCAATAAATTGGTATTTCAGAATGCGTTCTTGAAAGGAAAGTGTTGGAATAAAGCGCAAGCGCACAACGGGCGTCCCCAATTTCAGAGTAGTGACCACGCCGACCTGACCACCCGGCTGGGACTGATTTGACAAAGATTTAAGTCCGAATTGCTCATACGCCTCAGGAACTTGATAGGTTGTGAAATCGGAAGTGTTTGCACCTAACATGAATCCGAAATGAAGAATTTTTTCATCAAATCGGCGATAATTCATCGCTTTTTCCTTTTGAGAAAATGTCGAAAAGGAAATTAACACGAAACAGATCGATACTACTTTCATATTGTGTGAACGCGATTTCATCCTAATTATTGTTTTTTAGAGCCTGCATAGATTGTTGCAATTCCACCAGAAACGGTTTGCGCACTCACGCCAACATATCCAATTTTCTCCAGAATGTCAGTGAATTCTTTGCCTTCCGGAAATGCCGCAACAGACTCAGGAAGATAGGCATAAGCGCGTTCGTCCTTAGAAATGCGTTTACCAAAAAATGGAATAATTCGCTTCGAGTAGAATCCAAAGAGTTGCTTCATAGGAAATTTCTTTGGCTTCGAAAACTCCAAAATAATGGCTTTTCCGCCTGGGCGAAGTACACGCAACATATCTGTCAATCCCTTTTCCAAATTCTCGTAATTTCTCACTCCAAAACCAACCGTTAGCGCATCGAAATAACCATCTTCAAAGGGAAGTTGTTCCGAATCGCCGATGCGCATTTGAATAACGTTGTCCACACCTTTTCGTTTCATTTTTTCGATACCCACATCCAGCATTCCTTGGGAAATGTCGACTCCAATGATTTCCGTTGGTTTCAATACGAGTGCTGCGATCGCAAAATCTCCCGTTCCTGTTGCGATATCTAGGATTTTCTTTGGTTGAACTTCTCGCAATTGCTTGATGCCTTTTCTTCGCCAAATTTTATCAATTCCCAATGACAAGAAATGGTTCAAAAAATCGTAGCGTTTCGAAATATTGTTGAACATTTCCGCCACTTCCTCCTTTTTCGAGGTGGATTCATTGTTGTACGGTTTTACTATTTTTCTTTCTTCCCCAACCATTTCTACTCTTTTTCGTTTAATGTGTACTCTTGGGATTAGTGCCAATTCCTAATCGAAGCTAATCCCTCTGCAGCTTGATGATTTCGTCTTTCAATAATTCGCCATCAATTGGAACTACGCCACTCACTTCACACACAAGTCCACCCGATAAATTGGCAATATCTGCCAAAACTCCGATTTCGAGCCCGGCAGCCAAACACAATGTCGCTACTGCGATGACTGTATCTCCAGCCCCACTCACGTCGGCAATCGTTCGAATGTGAGCCGGTATGTACTTCTTCTCGTTTCTATTTTTTACAAATACGCCATTCTCCGAGAGTGTCACAAGGGTGATTTCATTCTTCAATTTCACTTCCACGATGTCTACCGCTGCTTCAAATGCACTTCGATCGTTCACATTCAATCCATTGACACCCACACCTTCATTGAGTTCCTTCAAATTTGGCTTGAACAGGGTAACATTTTTGTATGCAAAAAAATTGTCTTTTTTAGGATCAACAGTTACTGGGATCTTTCGAGCATTTGCCAATTCTATGATCGTTTCAATCACCGTTGGCGTCAGCAATCCTTTGTTGTAATCTTCGATGATCATCGCATCGATCCCACCATCTAGAAGTTGTTTGACACGATCGATAAATAGCTGTTCTTCCTCTTTTGTGATGTCTTCGAGAATTTCCTCGTCAATTCGCAACAAATGTTGATTGTTCCCAATCACACGCGTTTTGATGGTCGTCATGCGCTGCGCGCTTTTGACAATTCCTAGATCTGTCAATCCGCGATTTTTGAGGAGATCAAAAAATGTCCTTCCGCCATTATCATCTCCCACAATGGAACATAAAATAGGTTCAGCACCCAATGAAGCCAAATTCAAGGCAACGTTTGCTGCCCCACCGAGTCGGTCCTCAGATTTTTTTAAATTGACTATGGGGACGGGCGCTTCAGGACTCACTCTCGTGACACTGCCTCGCATGTAGACATCAATCATAACATCGCCTACGACAAGAATTCGTTGACGCGCAAAGTGATCAAATAATGCGTTTACATCTATGTTCATTAATTCAATTTTTCGAGAGCCTCGCGAATTCGACGCATCGCTTCGGTCAAAATTTCTTCAGACGTTGCATACGAAATTCGAATGCAATTTGGTGCACCAAATGCTTCACCTGTTACAAGTGCAACCAAGGCTTCGTCCAACAAAAACAAGGACAGATCCTCGCAGTCCTTGATAACTTTACCGTTGAAGGATTTTCCATAGAAGTAGGAAACATCGGGGAAAACATAGAAAGCTCCTTCGGGAACATTTGCTTTGACACCTTTCATATCGTTGAGGGCATCCAACACCAATTTGCGTCGACCTTCGAAAGCCTTGATCATATCTTTCAACACCGCTGGATCTGCTTCGAGTGCCGCAATTGCAGCCTTTTGGGTGATCGAACAAGTGGCAGATGTGAACTGACCTTGCATTTTTTCACAAGCACTTGCAATTTCTTTGCTTGCACCAATGTATCCAAGTCGCCAGCCCGTCATCGCCCATGCTTTAGAGACGCCATTGATGGTGACCACTTGATTTTTGATTACTGGAAATTGTGCCAAACTTTCGTGGTGTCCTGTGAAATTGATATGCTCATAAATTTCATCCGCGATAATCACAACAGACGGATGTCGCTCCAAGACAGCCGCAAGATCGGCTAACTCCGCCTTACTGTAAACGGAACCCGTTGGATTACAAGGTGTTGAGAAAATAATCAGTTTTGTTTTATCGGTAATAGCAGCTTCAAGTTCTGCACCCGAAATCTTAAAATCATTGTCAATTCCTGCGTGAATAACGACTGGTACTCCGTCCGCCACTTTCACGATTTCGAGGTAGGATACCCAATATGGAGCAGGAATAATCACCTCATCCCCAGGATTCACAAGGCTTAGCACCACATTGGCAATCGACTGTTTTGCCCCGGTTGAAACGACAATTTGATCAGGTGTGTAGTCCAAATCATTGTCGCGTTTGAATTTTTTCACAATTGCTTGACGCAAATCCAAATATCCAGGCACAGGCGTATAGAAGGTGAAATTGTCATCCATGGCCTTCACCGCTGCGGCTTTGATGAAATCGGGTGTATTGAAATCCGGTTCACCAAGACTCAAGGAGATAATGTCCTTTCCTTGAGTTATCAATTCTCTGCTTTTTCTAGACATCGCAATGGTTGCAGACTCTTCCATTGTATTGATTCTATCCGATAATTCTATCATAATGTTACTCGTCAATTTCAAGAAGTACAAATCTACAATAATGCAACGAAGCAAGAAGTGAAACGAGCGAACTTTTAAGGTTGAAATGTGAATAAATTCCTGCAAAGATTGAATCCTCAGGAAAAATTAAGCCTAAATTCGTAGTGAGAAATGGGAGCAGACAAATTTATCGATCTTGAAAAGGTAATCGCAGAGAAAAATCCAGCGGTATTGAAATGGATGCCTAGTTTCGTGCTCAATTATCTCAAATACATCATTCATCAGGATGAAATCAATGATTTCCTTGAATTGCATAAGGACAAGCGAGACATGGAATTTTGCCAAGCAGTTGTGGATTACATGAATATTACGATTGAAGTGGTAGGGCTTGAAAAAATACCAGCTGATGAGCGAATTGTATTGGTAATGAATCACCCACTTGGCGGAATGGACGCAATGATTCTCATTACGGCATTGAATGGGCGACGGAACGATTTGAAATTTATCGTCAACGACATCCTCATGAATCTCACGAATATGAGTGATATGTTTGTTGGCGTGAATAAAATTGGCAACAAAAAAACGGGAACGCGGGAGCGCATTTATGAACTGTTTGAATCGGATGCCTGCGTGTGTATTTTTCCAGCTGGATTGGTCAGTCGCAAAGTAAAGGGCGTTGTTCAAGACCTAGAATGGAAGAAAACATTCGTCACCAATTCCAAAAAATTTAACAGAAAAGTCATCCCGATTCATATCGAAGGGCACCTTTCGAATTTCTTCTACAATCTCTCGAATTTGCGGAGGAAAGTGGGTGTAAAAGCCAATATTGAGATGCTGTACCTTGCGAATGAAATGTTTAAACAAACCGGGCGGCATATAAAATTCATCGTTGGCGACCCAATTGATCCAGCAATTTTGCATACTACTGAAAAATCTGAACACGATGTCGCACAGGAGATTCGTGGGATGGTTTACGATTTGCCAAAAAAGAATGAACAATGAAACCAATAATTGACCCTATTGACCGTGCCATACTGAAGGCTGAATTGAACTCCGAGCGATTTTTGCGTAAAACGCGTAAAGGTGGAAACGATATTTATTCCGTCAACATTCACAATGCGCCAAACGTGGTTAAAGAAATTGGTCGTTTGCGTGAAGTTACCTTCAGAAAGGCTGGCGGAGGTACAGGTGAAGAAATTGACCTCGATGAATTCGATATCACTGATTTGTGTTATGATCAACTGATTGTATGGTCGCCGGAAGACGAAGAAATTATTGGAGGTTATCGCTACATCATCTGTGAGAAAGTGTTGCATCCTGGATTGGATGAAATTCCTTTGTCGACAAGTCACTATTTTGAATTTTCGGATGCCTTTGTCTCGGATTATCTGCCCTACACGATAGAATTGGGTCGAAGTTGGGTTCAACCAAATTTTCAACCTGCTGTGAATCCCAGAAAAGGTTTGTTTGCGTTGGATAATATTTGGGACGGATTGGGCGCCATTGTGGTTCACCACCCAGAAATTCAGTACTTCTTTGGAAAAGTGACGATGTATCCAAGCTACAATAGTGAAGCACGTGATTTTCTGCTTCATTTCATGCATCATTTTTTCCCAGATACAGAAGGATTGATGCACCCTCATCATCCGCTTGTTCAGTCATACGATTCAGCGGCATTTGATGCACTGCTCCTAGGTTTAGATTTCAAAGAGGGATTCAAGGTGCTGAACGGATTTGTGCGCGAGCGTGGGGAATTCATTCCGCCATTGGTGAACATTTATATGAACTTATCTCCAACGATGAAAACCTTTGGAACGGCTGTAAATGCTGAATTTGGAAATGTTGAGGAAACTGGAATTTTGGTCACTCTATCCGATATTTACGAAGATAAGAAAGAACGACACATGACGTTTTAAGTAGATTGTATGAAGACAAAAAACACCTTACTTATCTTAAGCTCGAGCTTGCTTCTATTTTCATGTGCAAACATTGCCCGTGGACTTGTAACCCCAAACCAATGCAAAGAATGCGCTGTGATCAACACCATCTCGGGTGATACGCTTCAGAAATTTTCTGGATGTGGATCTTCAAACGTTAGAATTTATGAAGATGCTGCGGTTTATGCGTATGAGCAAGGATGTAACACAACCGTTGTTTGCCGCACGTGGAAATTGGAGGAGTAATGATCTCGCTACTCAGAAAATTGAACCCGTTAAGCGCAAGCTGAATTAATCCTCACCCTCTTCGCTTTCTTCATTTTTTTCGGTGTCCTTAGCGGTCATCTTTGACTCAAACCAAGTTGCTAAAGTTTTACGTTGTTGATCTGTAAAGTCAGCATCTCCATGAGTCCATGTATAGGATGCGAGCGGCATTTCCTTGCCTTCTACTTCTTCTTCACACTCGTGAAGAATGTGGTTCTGATCCTCTTCTGAAAGGTCCGCCCACGTAGAGAAATTAAAATACTCACGTCCTTCATCAATGTGATCTTTCAACCACCATGACACGGGTGCAACATTTGAGTACCATGGATATTTTGTCTCATTCGAGTGACAATCGTAGCAAGCTGAACGTAGCATTTTTTCAACGTCTGCTGGTGGCTGCGCTAGCGTAATAAAATCCTTTGCCTTTTCAACCTTCGGATTCGTTTTATCGATTCTGAAAAATTGCATGATTACAAAAACAATCAATCCCAAGATGAAAATGTATTTCACCACTTTTCTTACTCTACCACTTTTAGCTTTTGCCATGACATTTCTTT
>JBFYPU010000262.1:0-8135 GCA_041303175.1 Crocinitomicaceae bacterium
TTGATCAAAGTCAATTTATTGGCACTCGGCGGTTCAATTGGTACAAAGGGCACAATGGAGGCTGAAATTATTGAATTTTCGAGTTTAGATGAACTAAAAAAAAGCAGCATTGCACGGGTGAAAGGAAAAATCGTGTTTATCAATCAAAAAATGGATGAACAGCAAATCAATACCTTTCAAGCTTATGGAGGTTGTTACGCGATCCGTGGAAAAGGTGCTGTTGAAGCATCAAAACTTGGAGCAAAAGCAGTGCTTATTCGTTCGTTGGCACTTCCGTTGGACGAACATCCACACACAGGCTCCATGCATTACGAAAGCGCGATCGCGAAAATTCCCGCAGCGGCTCTTTCAACCATGGATGCCGAAAAGTTATCTGAACTGCTAAAAAACGAGAAAGCCCGTTTTGTGTTGGAGATGGACTGTCGTGATTTCCCAGAAGTGACGTCCTACAATGTGATTGGAGAATTGAGAGGTACTGAACGCCCAAATGAAATCATTACTTTTGGAGGACACCTCGATTCATGGGATACAGGAGAAGGAGCGCACGATGATGGCGCTGGAGTTGTACACTGTTTAGAAGCACTGCGCATCTTAAAAACCTTGAACTATCAACCCAAGCATACCTTGCGTCTCGTGTTTTTCATGAACGAAGAAAATGGCAATCGCGGCGGTCAAACGTATGCAAGCATCGTGAAACAAAAAGGCGAAAAGCATGTTGCAGCGCTTGAAAGTGATCGAGGTGGATTTGCCCCACGCGGTTTTCACTGTGATGGCAGCGCAGCGCAAGTAGAACTGCTGAAATCCTTTGAATCGAGTTTTACTCAATATGATTTACACATCTTCGAAGAAGGTTATGGCGGAGTGGATATTGGTCCACTTCAAGATCAATATCCCAACATTCCACTTTTTGGATTTGTTCCAGATTCGCAACGCTATTTCGATTTTCACCATGCTCCAAGTGACGTTTTCGAGAATGTGAATAAGCGCGAATTAGAATTGGGAGCTGCTGCAATAAGTGCCTTTTTGTATCTACTCGATTTGAGGTTAGACGAAACGCACTAACCGCCTGCACTCAGCTGTGGTTATTATTCCCCCATTGCCTGTTGATAAAAAACACACCCTAGATAACGCATTTCTGCAAAAACAACTAATTTTGTAGTCTAAAATGTGGTTGATTGTTGAAAAGTTCCATCAGTCAACACGGATAACAATTCTATGGCTCAAGACATATTTGACAAAATCAGAAAGAACAGAGGTCCATTGGGACAATACTCTAAAGGTGTTCACGGTTATTTCACTTTTCCAAAATTGGAAGGCGAAATTGGAAATCGTATGGTTTTCCGTGGTAAAGAATGCTTGACTTGGTCGATAAATAACTACCTCGGTTTAGCGAATCACCCTGAAGTTCGTGAAGCTGACGCAAAAGCGGCGGCAGATTGGGGATTGGCGTATCCAATGGGTTCGCGCATGATGACAGGTCAAACAAATGAACACGAAGCACTCGAGGCAGAGATTTCAGATTTCATGGAGAAAGAAGATACCATTCTTCTTAATTTCGGTTATCAAGGAATGGTGTCCGCTATTGATTGTGTTGTGGATCGAAATGACGTGATTGTCTATGACAGCGAATCACACGCGTGTATCTTAGACGGAATGCGCTTACATGCTGGAAAACGATTTGTCTTCCAACACAATGACATGGCTAGTTTCGACAAGCAAATGGAACGTGCAACACGCATTGTTTCTACGACGGGTGGAGGAATCTTGGTGATCACAGAAGGTGTTTTTGGAATGGCTGGTGATCAAGGTCGCTTGAAAGATTTAATCGAGTTTCGTAAATCAGGTAAATATAATTTCCGAATTTTCGTTGACGACGCTCACGGATTTGGAACAGTTGGAGAAAAAGGTCAAGGTTCGGGTGAAGCACAAGGTGTGAATGACGAAATTGACATCATCTTCGGAACTTTTGCAAAATCAATGGCTTCAATCGGTGCGTTTATCTGTGCTGAAGAGAACATCATCGAGTATATGCGTTACAACATGCGTTCGCAAATTTTCGCTAAATCACTTCCAATGCCATTGGTAGTTGGTGCACGGAAACGTTTGGAGCTGTTGAGAACACGTCCAGAATTGAAAGCACGTCTTTGGGAAGTTACCCATGCACTGCAATCAGGACTTGTAAACGCTGGATTTGATATTGGCGGAACAAATTCACCTGTAACACCTGTTTTCTTGAAAGGAAGCTTGGCGGAAGCGACGAATTTGACCTTCGATTTGCGCGAAAATTTCAACATTTTCTGCTCGATTGTGATTTACCCAGTTGTACCAAAAGATGTGATCATGCTACGATTGATTCCAACTGCGGCACACACGCTGGAAGATGTTCAATACACCATCGATACGTTCACAAAAATGAAAACCAAATTGGATGCTGGAGAATACCAGTCAGAAGAAATGGCAACAGTTGAGGTAGATAAAAAATAACTCAAACGCATACATTATCAACATCCGTTTAATTCGTTAAGCGGATGTTTTTTTTTGCATTGATTGTGAAATTCCGTAACAATTACAACCCGTAACCGTTCGGATTTTCGTTTTTGATGCGCACCAACTTCATGACAATATATTGGCCCTTCTCTCCTTCGTAACTATCTCCTCGCCATGGCAGTGGTCGGTTGTAATACGAATACTGCAGTTCCATTTCCATTCCTTGTGATTCCATCAACTTTTTCGCTAACGCTTCGTCAGTTACAGAAAATTGAAAGGTGTTGGAAGACATTGCAGTGTCCTTGTATTTATTGCGAATACCCGGTAGCATCATTTCGCCTTCGTATGTTTTGAAAATAGTTCCTTTTCGTGAAAATTTGTAGAGAATCCCAACACGCGTCCCTTCACTGTACACAAAATAGTACCGAAAATATACCACAACCGAAAGAATCGCCAAGAATGCAATGATTCCAACGATCAATCTTTTTTTGAATCTACTCATTCCAGTTTTTTCCATCTGACTATTTTTTGAACATCGCGTTAATTGTTCTCGAAAGTATCGTTTTCTGCTGAGATCGCGGTTACAAGCTGATCAATTTCTATTGTAGAATTGTGGGAATGGAGTGAAATTCGCAATCCTTCGAGACCTTCAGGAACGGTAGGTGAATAAATCCCTTTGACAAAAATCTGTTGATTCCTCAGCCTTCGTTCGATTGTTTTTAATCGATTCATGCTTCCAAAGCGAATGTACTGAATGGGTGAATTTTGCTCTGAATCCAATGGAAAATGACTCATTTTCTCCCTGAAGTAGGCAATATTCGACTGTAAACATACACGTCTTTTGTTCAAAAGAGGTGATTCAACCGTGCGCTTCATTCGATCATAAGCGTTAGCTGGTAACGCTGTTGAGTAAATAAATGGTCGGGCGAAATTGATCAGGTACGCTCGCAGATCGGATGAACACAAAACGGCAGCACCGTGCGCTCCATAGGCTTTTCCGAATGTAACAACGCGTAAAAACAGATCATTGTGAAGGTGAAGCGCGTGAGAAAATCCTCGTCCATTTGCACCAAAAACACCCGCAGAATGTGCTTCATCCACAATGAGATATGCCCCAAATTCTTTCGCCAATTTTACCAGCTCAAGCAAGGGGCAAAAATCACCCTGCATAGAATATAAACTTTCGACTGCCAAATAGGTACACGATGTGCTATTTGCTTCCAGTAGCCGTCTCAAATCAGCTAGGTTGTTGTGTTTAAATGAATATGCTTTTGCGTGACTCAAACGAATACCGTCGCGCACGCTCGCGTGGATCGATTCATCGTAAATTACCACATCACCGCGTTGGGGAATTGAACTGAAAACGGCCAAATTAGCGTCATAACCAGAATTGAAGCACAATGCAGCTTCCGAATCAAAAAAACTCGCCAATTCACTTTCGACCTGTTCCACAAGGCTAGCGTTTCCCGATATAAGTCGTGAACCCGTTGAACCTGTATCAGAAATCGGAGACAACCCAATTCCATCGCGTGCAAAACCGAGGTAATCATTTGATGCAAAATCAATCATTCCTTCAGACGAAGAAAGGGAACGAAATGTCCCCTTTTCTCTGCGTTCATGCAATTTCTTATGTAGTTTTTCGTCCAAACGGTTTGGTTCACTCTACGATCGTCACTTTTCTTGGCTGAAATCCTTCAGGCTTCGCGTTCATTCGAGCAGCTTCCAACTCCTGTGCCCGTTGTCGTTCCTTTTCCTTACGTGCATCGATGATCGGATCAGCATTGGAAACTGGTTTTTCGCCATCCGCAAACGCCGCTTTCGGAGTCAAACCCAATATTCTAAACATTTCCATATCCTCGTTGTATTCTGGATTGGGTGTAGTCAACAACTTATCTCCTGCGAAGATAGAGCTTGCTCCAGCCATAAAACACAAGGCTTGGCCTTCCATGTTCATTTTTGTTCGACCAGCAGAGAGTCGCACTACAGACTGCGGAAATGCAATGCGTGTTGTAGCAACCATGCGAATCATTTCCCATTGCTCAATCGGTTTTTGATCCTCCAAAGGTGTTCCCTCGACCGCAACAAGTGCGTTGATTGGAATGGATTCAGGTGGATTCTCCATTTTCATATAACTCATCAACAAACCAATACGGTCTTCAATGGCTTCACCCATTCCAATAATTCCGCCTGAACATACAGAAATTCCTGCTTTTCGGGCATTGTCAATTGTATTCAATCGATCTTCGTATTCACGTGTAGAAATCACATCGTCGTAAAAATCAGGAGATGTATCCAAATTGTGATTATATGCGAATAATCCTGCATTTTTCAATCGTTTTGCCTGATCCTCAGACATCATTCCAAGGGTACAACACACTTCCATATCCAGGTTGTTGACCGCTTGTACCATTTCAATTACGTTATCAAAGTCCTTGTTATCTCTTACTTCTCTCCAAGCAGCACCCATGCACAAACGTGACGATCCATTCTCCTTTGCATTCTTCGCCTGCTCAATTACGGACTCAACCGACATCAATTTTTGAGCTTCAACGTCTGTATGATACCTTGCTGCTTGCGGACAATAGCCACAATCTTCTGGACAACCGCCCGTTTTTATACTAAGCAATGAAGACATTTGAACCTCTGAGGGATTGTGGTGCATTCGGTGAACGGTTGCAGCTTCAAAAACAAGCTCTAGAAGAGGCTTATTGTAAAGAGCGAGCAGTGCTTCTTTGGTAGAATATTGTGAATTTACCTTCATAATTTACTATTTCTTAAACAAAGATAAAAGAGTTGGGTTAATTGGCATGGGTTTTTCACGATTGTTATCCTGTCATTCACTCAGATCATTCTGAAAATTGATTTTGAAATTAGCGCCGTCATCATTGTAGCAATGAATTTCCCCATCAATTTGCTCCGTGAGCGCTAATATGATATCTGTACCAAGTCCATGATTTTCAGAAGCAATCGTGTAGTTCTGCGGCAACCCAATCCCATTATCCCGAATCCATAACTCAATTTCTGATCTGTCATAGGAAAGCGTAACATACAAAGCTGGGTTCTGTACGTTATCAAACGCATGCTTTATGGCATTTGTAAATATTTCCGAAATGATCAAACCAAGTGGGACAGCCACATCGAGGTGAAGCGTAATATCATCGGAATTTAGGGTGAAGGCGATCTCAGAATTAAGTGTTCGGTGCGATTGAATAAATTCTTCCAGATAGGACTTAAAATCCACTTTATTTCCTTTATCATCTTGATATAATTTCTGATGGATCAGGGCAATGGCTTCCACACGACGCCGACTCTCTGAAAGAACGTCCCGGACTTCTTCGTTCTCCAGATTACGCGATTGTAACGACATCAGAGAAGAAATAATTTGAAGGTTGTTTTTTACGCGGTGGTGGATTTCCTTCAATAGAATTTTCTGCTGTTCATGCTGTTTCCCGATTCTCCGATTGCTCAATTCCAAATCAGTAATTACATCCAGTAACAACCGATCATTCTTGTAAATGGTCCGACTGAAATGCACAAGAATGACCAAAAAAACCGCTCCGATTATAATTCTATTCAAATAATTGATCGTCACCGAATCGGCTCTTGAAACAATAGCTGGCGTTTGGCTAGGCAGATGAAAAAATCGAAGGTAAACAAACGTGAGAATAATTGAAATGCTGAACAACACAATTTGCCATATCTTGACCTCAAAGTTGAGTAAAAATACGGCTGGCAACAGAAAGAGAAAGTAAATAAAACCGCTTTCCCATCCAAAAAAATGCGTGTGGATAAATACCTCTGCTACCGTAATATACGCAGCAATGTAAAACGTCTGTTTTGCGGACAAACGATTTCTTATCAGTAGTGAATAAAGCAAGATAAAGATCACTGTTCCACTAATTGGGCTTAGCAGGATGAAATATTCTCCGGAATACACAATGACTAGTGCGATATAGGCGTTTGAAACAACAGCCATTAACAACGAGGGAATCAATGCGAGCTTGAAACGGTCTATAAGTTGATGAGAGTAGCTTTGCACCTTTAACGATTATCTGAAGAACAATTTAGCAATAAAAAGAGGACACGACCATATAAATGTCCACATTTTTACTTTCGAATCATTTGAACACAAATAGTTGTACGTTTAGATTTTAGCGATTAAGCAGGCGGCGTATGCTTTAACGGCGCGACTCTCACCAAAAGAATCGACTTTTTCGTGTGTTGTGGCTTTGATGGAAACTGCGTCTATTTCAACGCTTAAAAGCTGAGCGATTACGGCTTGCATAGCTGGAATATGCGGATTCAATTTAGGTTGTTCCATCACTATCGTACAATCCACATTTACCGTTTTGTATCCCTTCTGGGTCACGAGATTCACCACGCGTTCAAGTAGAATTTTGCTGTCTATCCCTTTAAACTGAGGGTCTGTGTCAGAAAAATGATAGCCAATATCGCGAAGGTTTGCTGCGCCAAGGAGAGCATCACAAATGGCATGAAGCAAGACATCTGCATCGGAATGTCCAACCGCGCCTAGTTTTGAAGGAATCTCAATTCCACCCATAAACAGCGGAAGATTGTGTTCCAAACGATGCACGTCAATTCCGTAACCGATTCGAATATTCATAGACTATTCAGGAGCCGAACCTCCAGATGATTCAGGACCTCCAAGCGTCATGCTCAATGTAAATCGCAAGGTATTCGCTAGCGGATTGTTTCGTCTCACAGCTGCGAGGTACGAAATGTCAATTCCAAATTTATTGTACTTCACTCCCACTCCAAGATTGAAAAACTGGCGCGCTCCTTTGTTTCCATTTTCGTAGAAAAATCCTCCACGAAGTGCAAACACATTGTTGTACCACCATTCCATTCCAGCTCCAAGATTAATTTCTGTCAACTCTTCGACCAAACGCGAACCCTTTTTAATTTGGTAGGAGCCATCGTCATTTTGCAGGTAATCTCCGTTCGTTTCGTCCTTAAGAACAACACCTGGCGCATCATAAAACGATTGTAGCATACCTGAAATCACGCCAACATTATTATCTCTTCCAGCGATTCGAATCCGCTCACCATCGATGACCTCATACGTTGGAGGAGTCGGCACAAGTAGTTTTTGAACATCCACAGAAAACGTAACCTTGTTGTAGGCATCAAACTCAGCAATAAATGCATTTCCAATTTTCAAATTCATCGGAAGGAAATCACGGAAACCAGAACTGGCACTCGAATAGGCAATTTTGTTCCCAATGTTATTGATCGTTGTTGCAAACGTATATGTTCCTTTGGTCGAACCAATTTTTGCTTCATCAGAATTGTAGGTGAACGAGATATCCGTTGCTCCTGCCACGCCTGGTTTAGTTAAAACCCCCGCAACGGGCAATCCACCTGTCAGATTTGAGTAAACAAATTTTCCATTGATACCAACACTTGTTTTATCCGAAAGTCGAAAGGCATAAGCACCCGTCAATTCAAATTCACTTGGTTTGTCCTCACGGATCACATTTGCGGATTCATCTGTGAATGTGATCTCACCAAGATTAAAATAGCGCAATGCACCGCCAACGGCATGCCGTTCGTTGATTTTGTAATAACCTGAAAGGTAAGAAAGATGAATATCGTTTGTCAATTGTCGCAACCACGGTGTGTACGAA
>JBFYPU010000263.1:0-12634 GCA_041303175.1 Crocinitomicaceae bacterium
TACGCATGAAGAATGTTGCTTTACTATCGGTTGTGCTCCAATCCGGATTGAATGTTGTTAAACTGTCGATAATTGTATCGAAAGAACCAAAACTACTCGCTTCATCAAACACATTCAAATCAAAAAGCTGTGAGGTATTTACGCTAAAATCGGATGTAATCGCTCCTTTTTGGAATTTCATCCCACCAAGATCGAGGATAGAAGCACCTGCACGGATTTTGTACTTTTCTTGATCTCTTCTCCATAAGTTCGTTTCACCATCCATGTCGTATTTGTAATCTTTCCAATCTGGTCGCCATTCGTAAACGAATCCAAGATCCAAGCCCAAACCAAATTTTGACGCTGATTTTGGGAAACCAGTGGTCTGATCTAAATTGTCTAGGTTATTTGAATAACCGTAAGAGAAATTACCATTTAAATATTGTGTGGTATCGCTATTAACAAGGTTGTAGGCAAAATCACTCGTGTGTACATAAGCAGCAGCCATTCCTGACAACCATTTTGCTTTTCCTCCAACTTTCATGAAGTGTTCGCCATCATCTTTCAACACTTGAGAATAGATTAAGCCGTACTCCATCCATGTTAAGTGATTCACATCCAACAAGGTTTCATTCAATTGCTGATTCCACAAAGCACTGTAATCCAGGCTATTTTCAGCTAAAATCGCCAATTTTGGATCCAAATCATCAATGTTCGTGATGCTTCTGAATTTCCCAGCAAATCCAACTGCGATTTTCGGATTGATGTGAAACATAAAATTCAAAACGTCTATTTGAACATTGTTATAGATACCCAATGTTTTTCTGGAATCTTCATCGTAGCTTCTGATAAGATAGCGATCCGCGAACGTAGAATCTGGAAGCATCCAATCGTTGAAAGGATTTGTCCCACCAGAAACGGTTCCTGTTTGTCCATTACCTAGATCATCTGCCTTGAACGATTTAACCCACCATTTTGGCATGTCTTGAGTATCGAAATAGCCCGCATTGGTCCACATTCCAAAATTCATACTAGCAAGATTGATGTCAACTTTAAAACGTCCATCCACAAAGCTTGCGGGTTGGAGATCTGTGGCCATCACACCACCAAAATTACTACTGTGCACTCCGAGGTAATTTTGCGCGAAGCCTGAGAAAGACAGTCCTACCGCGACTAGAAGTACCAAACGTTTAAATGTTTTCATTCTTGGGTTGTTTTTAGTTTTCAAAATATTGGATGATGTAATTATCAACCACTGTAGTTATTAGTAGACTTGAACCAATTGAGGTGATGCGAACTTTGGTTTTCCCCTCATACGCATGGTCAATCAACATGGTGCCAGCCATATCGTACAAATATACATTATTCTCTAAACCATCAATAACGGAAACGATGCTTTTTCCAGAATTGTTAGAAAAATGGGCATCTTCCATTTCCGTGAATGGTATGCGTATTTTGCCAAATTCAATTCCTTGTTGGTTCAGGAAATGGAGCTCGCTGGCCGCTTGGATAATGATGGTTGGGTTTTTCGTATCCTCCTGGATGGTCAACAGTTTCGATTGCTCGTATTTTTGGAAATCGGTACGAGTGCCTTTTTGATCAAAGCGAACGAAGCTGCTACCGTTGATGCCGAAATGCACGATTTCATTTGGAATTTTTACTGTTTTGCTGCCGGCTGGAACGTCATACGTGCGCAATGAACTTTTTTTGGCGACATCAAACATTTCAAATCGTGTGCTTGATCGGAATCCAAAAAACAACTTACTTTGACTGGACCAGACTTCAATTTTTTCAACAACTGGAATCAGTGTTTTGAATACAGTCAACTCGCGCCCTTCGGAATCGAATTGGTAAGCCCTATTTTGCCCTGTCGCAACAAGGAAGTAGCTTTTTTCCTTCCAGCGGTAGAATTTCACTTCATTGCTCGCTGCTTCGTCCAATTTAACAGGGAAGCCAGAGGGCGATTCACCGTTGAATTTCCAAAGGTAAATTTCGTCCTCTGAGTTGACCAAAATATGCTGTTCGCCACCTCCATGAAGTTCAATAATTTGAAGGTTTCCTTTGGGTGAACTTTCCATTTTCTTCCGCCACGTCTCTTTGCCATTTTTAAAATAGACCACTTCACCTTTTTTACCGAGTGCCACGACGTTTCCTTTGCCTTCAAACACATGAAAATCAGCAATCTCAAAATTACATGTCATGGCCATGGATTCATCTCGAGTCACAGTTTGCGCTTCAAACTTACCAAAACGGGTTTCCAATAAATAGCCGTTGTATACCGCTTTCGAAATGCGTGTCTCTTTGGAAACATAGCGCTCAGAAACAGCTTGAGGAAGATCCTGATAGGTGCTTTTTTGAGCTTTAGCATCCAATGTAATTGTATTTCCGAGTTTATGATCAGCGACGAATTGAGCGCAGACTTCTTCACGTTCAGCAATCACCACCAAGTCTTCTAAATAACTCACAAAATAGGAGGTGCCAGCCTTTGGGAAAGTAGATGTTAATTTGGTTTTGAAGCGGTTAGCTTCTGTTGTCTGCTGAAGATCGTTCAGGATCAAAATTGGATCTTGCCCATCAATGTAATCTGCGACCAGAACGGTCTCGCCCTGATAAATTGTTTCGACAAAACCGGCCTTTAGCCATTGCATCATTGGACCTTTCGCGTAAACTGGGTCGAGGGTTGCATAATAATCACGTTCGTAAAAATGGTAACTCGTTATTTTTCGGCTGATGAAGCGGCCAAAAAGATCTTCATCGTGCACTTGGTTTCCTTGCTTGATGTGCTCATTTCTGGTGATGTAATCCACATTTCCCGTAGATTTAAAGTAGACGTCTGAAACGGATAGGATCGCGTTGTTTTTTCCAAAAAGGAGAACGGAAGCCGTTGCTTTTTTGTCGTGAACAAAAGGAGAATATGGGTTCGGGTTCGGGTCAATTTCCCCTTGAAAGACGTAGAGTCGATTGTGTTTGAATCGACCCGACCAGCCATCCAGCGCGAGGGTTTTGTCTTCATTGTTCACCCGTAGATCGTCGCGACCAAAAAGTGCTTTCAATGATTTCTCGTCCCATTCACCCTCTTTTTCCACTATAAAATGTGGGCGCTTGAAGCTGAAAAATCCTTTGGTGTAGTTCTGAACAGATAGGTTTGAGACAAGGTCAAATTGTGGACTACCCGAAAATTCTTTGATCAAAGAAAAATTAATTTCTTTGGGTCGATTGACAATGAGCAATTCGCCATCTGCCTCAGAAAAAATATACTCCTCTGAAAAGTCATTGGTTGACGAAAAAATACCGTAACCCACGGATGCAATCCAAGCGAGACTAACTAAAAAAACAAGTCCCAGAAGAACACGTTTGAACATGAGTGTGAATTTCTATCAAAATTACTACGAATGCCTTTCGTCCGGCTAGGTCAATCAATTTTAAATGAACAATACATTGTTTAAGGGAAGAGCGAAAGTTGTTCGGGTGAGAGAAGGGTGAAACTTTTACGATGATAGATGCAGTCGCCATGCGATAATATTCCAGCACGGTGTTTGGGTGTAGGGTAGCCTTTGTTGCTTTTCCAATCGTACATTGGGAATTCTTCCGCGATTTTTTCCATGTATTCGTCGCGGTATGTTTTTGCTAGAATCGATGCAGCGGCGATGGAAAGATAAATGCCATCTCCTTTGATGATGCACTCGTGCGGAATGTTTGGGTATGGATTGAATCGATTTCCATCAATAAGCAACGAAGTTGGTTTTACGAGCAATTGATCAACAGCTCGGTGCATAGCAAGAAAACTAGCATTCAGAATGTTTATTTGATCAATTTCACTCTCACTAACAAACGAAACGGCAAACGCCAACGCCTCTTTTTCGATTACGGGTCGGAGCATTTTACGTTTTGCTTCCGTTAATTTTTTGGAATCATCCAAAAATTCGTTTTTAAAGTCGAGTGGAAGTATCACAGCCGCTGCAACCACAGGGCCAGCCAAACAGCCTCTTCCGGCCTCATCACAGCCCGCTTCGATGGCGTTTGAATTTTTAAATGGCAAAAGTGAACTCATTCTTTACAAAGTTGGCAGAAAATTTGTAGATTAGCTTTCACAACAATACAACTTTTGGATGAATTACATCGTCTATAAAAAAAATGAACCATGAAAAAACTAATGTTAACATTGATACTCTTCGTTGGATTTACAACAATCGGTTTCGCTCAGGAAGCAAATGAAATTGGAATTACAGAAGGGAAAGAGAAGCTTGCTTTGAGTAAGGAAAGCGGAGCTTATTCGTTTACACTTTCTGGAAAAACAGCGGATGAAATTGAGGCAAGCTCAACGTATTACCTCAATTATTTCACAGTAGAGTTTGTGGAATCGACGCAACTCGTGAAGATTGAAATGAAAGAAAATGATGCGCGAAGTCGTTCCGTGATTACACGTTTCTTGATCGCTTCGGGTGTGCGACACATGAATATTGAAGGGAAAGTAATATCGGTGAATGACTTTATGATGAACTATCTGCAATAGACAGAATAAATTGAACAATGGACTTCGGGTAGAAATGCTCGAAGTTTTTTTGTGCCTAATGTTACCAAAAGATTCGAATCTTCTTCGGATATTTGCATCAAAATCAACCAAAATGAAACGTATTATTTATCTTTTTGCAATCGCTTTAATCGCGGCTTCATGTGGAACGTCTAAAGATGCTTCGGGCAGTGGCGACTCTTCAAAATTAGGAAAGGCCTATGGTCCAACTGCTGTTCAACCAGAGCTTTCAGTTCCCGTGAGTGAAATGGTGGAACGAAGTAAAACAGATGGTTCAGAAATGGAATATACCTTCGAGGGCGAAATTGTGGAGGTCTGCTCAAAAGCCGGATGTTGGGTAAATATCGACAATGGAGAAGGAGGAACATTTATGGTGCGATTCAAGGACCACTTCACGATCCCGGTTGACACAAAACCTGGAACGAAAGCGTATTTTCACGGTGTTGCTTCCAACGAAACGATTTCAGTTGAGATGCTTCAGCACTTTGCGGAGGACGCTGGTAAATCTGAGGGAGAAATCAAGGCGATCACGCAACCGCAGTCTAAATTGGGCTTTATCGCGGATGGTATCGTGCTCAAGAAATAGCTAAATCAGTTAGGATCCGTTTCAACAACACGTTATTTCTGTGACCGTTCATGGTGCGCACATCAACCGCATTTTTGAAGGCACGAAAAAAAAGAGAACCCGAAAGTTCTCTTTTTTTTATTTTATCACAGTGATTAATAGCAATACTCGTTTGCGTCAATGAGTCGATTTGCAATGAGTTGTCGTGCTGTTTTTGGATTGAACGGTTCTGTTTTTGTGAAACGCTTCAAGCCCATCAGCATGATTTTCAGTTCATCGCCTTCTGCAAATGAATTGATGGCATCTTTTGCGGCTTTATTCATCTTGTCCGCGGCATCGTAGAAATACAATTTTGCCATCGCAATTTGTGCCTCGCATGCTGCCTCTCCTTTCAATTCAATCATTTGTTGAACGCGCAGTAGGGTAGATTCCGCCAAGTACGTATAGATCGACAAATCCGCGATGTTCATGAGCACTTCCTGCTCTTTACTTAGCGATTGCATCAGTTTTTGTACGGCTGATCCAGCTACCATTAATACCGTTTTTTTGAATCCTTTTAAGTACTCGACTTCATTGCCAAGCGCACCTTCCGGCTTATCACCAAATTCAGGAATACTCATCAATTCACCAGCCACAGACATTGCAGGTCCCATCAGATCCAATTCGCCTTTCATCGCACGTTTAAGAACCATATCTACGGTCAACAAGCGGTTGATTTCATTCGTACCTTCAAAAATGCGGTTGATGCGGGCATCGCGATAGGCACGTTCAACACTGGATTCAGCAGAAAAGCCCATTCCTCCGAAAATCTGAACAGCCTCATCCACAACATAATCCAAAGCTTCTGAGCCAGCAACTTTCAAAATCGCACATTCTGGAGCAAATTGTTCAATGCCGTTCAATGTCGCTTCGCCTTTAGACATTCCGTCCTTGATCAATCCTGCGATCGCGTCATCAATGTTCTGCCCTGCACGGTAGGTAGCCGATTCAATCGCGAAAATGCGTGTAGCTTGCTCTGCCAATTTGTACCGAATCGCACCATATTTTGAAATGGATCGTCCAAATTGTTCGCGTTCATTGGCATACCGAATGGAATCGGTAACCGTTTGTTTTGCACCACCCATCACGCCAGCGGCCAATTTTATACGGCCTATATTGAGAATGTTCAATGCGATTTTGAAACCGTTTTCACGCTCTGAAAGCATGTTTTCAATCGGAACTTTCACATTGTTGAAGAACACTTGTCGCGTCGATGAGCCCTTGATGCCCATCTTTTTTTCTTCTGGATTCAAGGAGATACCTTCGCTGTCTGCCTCAATCAAAAACGCCGTCAATTTTTTATCATCATCGATTTTTGCAAATACAGTGAACAGGTTCGCAAAGCCAGCATTCGTGATCCACATTTTTTGTCCTGTGATGGAATAATAAGTTCCATCCTCTGATAAAACAGCCTTTGTTTTTCCTGAATTTGCATCCGATCCAGAACCGGGCTCAGTCAAACAATACGCCGCTTTCCATTCTCCAGTTGCCAATTTTGCGATGTATTTTTCGCGCTGTGCATCATTTCCATAATACAACAATGGGAGCGTACCGATTCCAGTGTGTGCACCAAAGGCAACCGAAAAAGAATATCCTTTACCAAGTCGTTCCGTGGCCAATAATGAAGTTTTGAAGTCTACGCCCATTCCGCCCAATTCTTCGGGAACAGACATTCCTAGCATCCCCAATTCTCCCGCTCGCTCCATAATTGAAGACATCAAGCCTTCTTCCATGCTGTCGATTCGATCCAGATTTGGTACAATTTCGGCACGGATAAAATCATCACACATATCCGAAATCATGCGTTGTTCTTCTGTCCAGTTTTCTGGAATAAATATTTCTGAAGCCTTTGTTTCTCGGATGAGGAATTCTCCCCCTTTGATTGGTTTTTCTGACATTGTTACGTTCTTATAGTGTATAGCTGCCAAATATAAATAATTCTAACTTACTATGCATGCATACGAAGTGCTTTTTTTAGTTCAAAGCGAAAATTTCGTATTTTGTCGTAGGATTCCTTTCAATTACGGAATAAAATATGATGCGATTAGGAGTATTTTTGATAAGTATAGGAACGTGGACAGGATCCATATTTTCGCAAGCTCCCGTGGCTGAGGTGGAAACGAAAATCAATGGAATGAGTTTGGTTGCCATCAATGGATTGATCGATTCTGTGCACGTAGCGCCACTCGGACAGGTGAACGTCAACTATGCCGCCGCCATTCCTTTCGCATTTATGCCCTTACACACTTCGCCCGAATTGGTGTTCAATCAGGATTGGCAATGGCAAGGTGAACGAATTGAAGGTGTTCGGAACTACATTGAAGAACTACGAGCGCAAGATCTACGTGTAATGATCAAGCCACAGATTTGGGTGGGACATGGAACCTACACGGGAACAATCGAAATGGGGTCCGAGGAGGATTGGATCCTTTTCGAAGAAAATTATCGGAAATACATCGTTGCTTTCGCCGAATTGGCAGAAGAAGAAAAGGTTGAATTTCTTTGCATAGGAACCGAATTAAAGCATTTTGCACAACAGCGAGAGGCATTTTGGCGTGTCTTAATTGCGGAATTACGTGCCGTTTATACTGGGAAATTGACCTACGCGGCAAATTGGGACGACTACGAAGACGTGCTTTTTTGGAATGATCTCGACTACATTGGCGTGGACGCTTACTTTCCAATTGTAAAACGTGAAAAGGCAAAATTGAATGCGTTGATGGAAGGATGGGATCCACACAAAAAAGAAATGGACGCGCTTTCTGAAAAATTTGGCAAACAAATTCTGTTCACCGAGTATGGATATCGAAGCATTCGTTCTTGTGCAGTAAGACCTTGGGATTATTCCAACGATGAAAAAGTGAACGAAAAAGCGCAGTCTTTGGCACTTAAAGCACTCTACGAAGTGTTTTGGGAGGATCCAAATTACGCTGGTGGGTTTTTATGGAAATGGTATCCCGATCACAAAAACGCAGGTGGATCGCAAAACAATACATTTACCGTACAGAACAAGCTTGCCGAACGAACTGTAAGACATTATTACAAATAGCAAGTCGCAAAAGAATGCATACTTACATCGATCGTTCAATTTTCATACGCTTTCCTTTCAAGCGTTCACCTTTGATGTTGCGCAATACCTGATCAACCTTCGAGCGCTTGATTGCCACATAGGACAAATGATCTTTCACGTCAATCATACCGATTTCCTTGGGTTCGAGTTTTCCGATTTTTGAGAAAAATCCAACAATGTCGATTTTGCCAATTTTCTCTTTTTTTCCTCCGCTGATATAGATCGTGTCAAATTCTGGCAACTGTGAAGGGCTTGGCTTAAATGTATACTGCTGCTTCGGAGGCATGATGTATTCAGGTAACTGTCGATCTTCGGATGTAAACAAATAAGAGAATCCAGATTCGTCCAATCGAGCGGTTCGACCTTTTCGGTGTGTGAATGCCTCTAAGCTGGAAGGATATTGAAAATGCACAATGTGCTTCACGTCAGGAATGTCCAATCCGCGCGAGCCAAGATCTGTGCATACAATTGTATTTGCACTGCCGTTCGAGAATTTGATCAATTCGCGTTCCCGGGTTTCCTGATCCAAACCACCGTGATAGACTGCGCAAACGATTCCACATTCGGTTAAATGGTCGAGCAGATCGTCGCACACTTCCCGATAATTCACAAAAATCATGTTGCGTTCTTGACCAAATGAATTGATGAGTAGTTCCAAGGTCCCATGCAGATTTCCTTCGGAATGTACGCCGTATTCGATGAGGTCGAGTACAGAATCATCTTTGATGTGATCTATCGTTTCGAGTTGCTTGAAGTGGATATAATCTGGATACGAGTCGATGCGCGTAGCCGAAGTCAGAATATGCTGCTTCAAGTGTTTAAATTCAGTATAAATCGTGCGGATTTCTTCTGAGAATCCAAATTCTAGGCATTTGTCGAACTCATCTACGATAAGGAATTTTGTTTCGGAGAGCTGGATATTTTCTCTGCGAATGTGATCGCTCAAACGTCCAGGTGTCGCGATGATCACACTTGGTGTTTCGGACAAACTGTTCTTTTCGATGCGCATGGGATGTCCACCGTAGCACGTCGTCACTTTCAATCCAGTGCTCAACGATTTGAAAACCTTTTCGATTTGCAAACACAACTCGCGCGTAGGAGAGAGGATCACTGCTTGCACGTCTCGATCATTTTCCACGTCGATTTCATTCAACATGGGAAGCAGGAACGCCAAGGTCTTTCCAGAACCCGTTTTTGAGAGTACCACGAGATCATTCCCCTGGCTGAACGCTGAAATGCTTTCTTGTTGGATAGGCAATAATTGATCGAATCCAGCAGATTTGATGGCGTTTGAAATGATTTTCTTCATGGTATTCTGGAAAATAAAAAGTCCTTCCAATTAAATCATTCATTGGAACAATCTAATCGGAAGGACAAAGATACGATTCTAAAACTGGTAATCTGTGATCTTACATCATCTCGATCACGCCCGCAGCACCTTGTCCAGTACCGACGCACATGGTCACAATGCCGTATTTTTCATTTCGGCGTTTCAATTCGTTCATGATTTGAACAGTCAATTTAGCGCCAGTGCAGCCAAGTGGGTGACCCAATGCGATTGCTCCACCGTTTACGTTTACAATGTCAGGGTTCAAACCAGCTTCGCGAATTACCGCTAACGATTGTGAAGCAAATGCCTCATTCAATTCAAATAGGTTGATGTCGTTTAAGCTCAATCCAGCTTGTTTGATGGCTTTTGGAATCGCGTCAACGGGTCCAATTCCCATGATCCGCGGTTCAACGCCAACAACAGCATAGGAAGCCAAACGCGCGATGGGCTCGAGGTTCAACTCTTTCATCATGTCTTCCGACATCACCAAGCAAAATGCCGCTCCGTCTGATGTTTGAGAGGCATTACCCGCTGTAACAGATCCCGTTGCGGAAAAAACAGGGCGTAATCGACTCAAATCTGCAACAGAACTAGCGCGCGGTCCTTCATCTGTATCGACAATGTAATTTTTTACTTGGCGTTTTTCGTTTTCATCCAAAAAGATGTGCTCAACATTTACGGGCACGATATCATCTTTGAAACGACCGTTTTTGATCGCGTCGATCGCCTTTGCGTGTGATTTCACAGCGAATTCATCTTGCATTTCACGTGTGATTCCGAACTGGTCTGCAACTGCTTCGGCCGTCAATCCCATTCCCCAATACCACGTTGGATTCTCTTTCCCGACTTTCGCGTTTGGAACAATTCTCCATCCGCCCATCGCCATCACCGACATGGATTCCACACCACCCGCGATGATGCAATCAGCCATTCCCGCCTCGATTTTCGCTTGCGCCAAGGCAATTGTCTCCAAACCTGAGGAACAGTAACGATTCACGGTCATCCCCGGAACTTTGTCCGTATTCAATCCCATCAGTGAGACCATTCTCCCGATGTTCAGTCCTTGCTCCGCTTCTGGCGTTGCATTTCCGACAATCACATCGTCAATTCGGTCCTTGTCCAATTGTGGCACCTGCGCCATGATGTGTTTGATGACATCCGCCGCCAAATCATCAGGTCGGTAAAATCTAAATCCACCGCGCCCGGCCTTTCCGACTGCGGTTCTATATCCTGTTACTATGTATGCTCTTTTCATATTTCCAATTTGGATTGTTAGAGTGTTGGACGCTTCGCGTTAGATTTTTGGATTTATTCTAGTTCTTACAACTCGAGAAATCCAAAGATCCAAGGATCCAACAATCCAGTTTAATTTCTCAAAATCTTCCCTTGCTTAACAATACTCTCCAAACGCTCAAGCGTCTTTTTCTCGGTACACAATTCCAAGAACGCTTTTCGCTCAAGGTCGAGTAGGTACTGTTCAGAAACGACTGTGTTTTCGGATAGATCACCACCGCAGAGGACGAATCCTAGTTTTTCGGAAATGACTCTGTCGTGTTCAGACATATAATTTCCAGAAACCATCGAATGCGCTCCCACGTATACGATTCCCAATCCTTCTTGTCCGACAACGGTGATGTTTTTCTCGCGTTTTGGTGCGATGTATCCTTCCTCTGCCATTAGAATTGCGACTTCTTTTGCACGGGTCAATTGGTGTTCACGGCTCACAACAACTTCATCGATTCCTTCGCGCAGGTAGCCCAAATCGAAGGCTTCGTATGCAGATGTTGACACTTTTGCCTGACCAACGGTTAAGAAACGATCTCTCAATCGATTGATTTTGATATCGCCCTCGTGTAACTCATCTGACAAGCGTTTCGCGAATTCTTTCGAACCGCCACCACCTGGGATGAGACCGACACCGAATTCCACCAATCCCATGTACAATTCTGCGTGAGCGATCACTTTATCGGCATGCATGGACATTTCGCAGCCTCCGCCAAGCGCCATGTTGTGAGGAGCTACAAGAACGGGAATGTTCGAATAACGGATGCGCATCATTGTGTCTTGAAACGCTTTTACCGCAAAATTCAACTCATCAAAATCTTGCTCGATCGCCATCATGAAGATCATTCCGACATTTGCGCCTGCCGAGAAGTTTTGACCTGTGTTCGAAATCACCAATCCACGGTAATCTTTTTCTGCGAGACCAATCGCTTTGTTGATCCCTTCAATTACGCCACCGCCAATGGTGTTCATTTTTGTGTGGAATTCCAAATTTAGAATACCGTCACCCAAATCTACCAAAGTCGTATCTGAATTCCCCCACACCTTGTTTTCAGACCGAAGTGCATCTAAGATCACCATGTTTTCCGTTCCAGGAATCGTCTTATAGGATTTCGATTGCGTATCGTAGTAGCGTTTTTCGCCCTTTTCAACTTGATAAAAAGAGGTGCATCCGGCAGCTTTCATTTCAGCGATCCATGCCGCAGCTTGTTTGTTGTTGTCAGCGATCAATTTCAATCCTTGATCGAATCCGAGAATGTCCCAGGTTTCAAACGGGCCGAGTTCCCAACCAAATCCAGCTTTGAGCGCGTCGTCGATTTTGTAGAGATCGTCCGTAATTTCTGGAAGTCGGTTCGAAACGTACGCAAACAATCCTCCAAAGATTTTACGGTAAAATTCACCCGCTTTGTCCATTCCCATCAACAACATTTTGGTCCGTTGTTTCAAGTCATCGATTGGCTTTGCCATTTCCAAGGTTGGAAATTTCACACGAGCTGTTGGTGCATATTCCAAGGTATTCAAGTTCAAGGAATGAATTTCGCTCGTGCCATTTTCACCTTTCACTTTCTTGTAAAATCCTTGGTTCGTTTTTGATCCGAGCCAGTTGTTCTCCACCATTTTGGCGATATAATCGGGCAATTCGAACAAGTCTTTTTCTTCGTCGTTTGGACAGTTTGCTTTCAACCCATTTGCAACGTGCACCAAGGTGTCCAATCCAACAACATCGCACGTTCGGAAAGTAGCCGATTTGGGTCGACCCATCACAGGACCGCTCAATTTATCCACTTCATCCACCGTCAAGCCCATTTCTGTTACGATATGGAACAAAGACATGAT
>JBFYPU010000264.1:0-20976 GCA_041303175.1 Crocinitomicaceae bacterium
ATCAAATACCACTCATTCAAACTCGAATTACACAGATCTTCTTCCGTGTCAAGGTCGTTCAATGTTTCCAGCAATCCAACCGAATATCCATTTGAGATCAGTTCGCCTAAGGTGATTTCCAATAAATCTTCAGTACTCCACGGTTTATTTTCGAAGATGCAATCAATCATATGACGCATTCCAATGAGATAGTAGCCGCCATCTTCGGCAGGACCAAAAACGGCATCGTTCGATCCAAGTTCATTCAAGCCTTTTTCGATGATTTCAGTTGTCAAATCGGGTAAATCCGATCCAACACCCACGATTTGCTCGAATCCCATTTCAAATCCACGTCGAAACGCATCCGACATGCGCTCGCCCAAGTCATTTCCGTGTTGCACAAATTGCGCATAGCTCGCCCAGCGTGACGGATCCTTTTCTGAAGAAAAATAAATGTGCACGCCACAATTTTCCATTCCTTGGGTTGCTTCTTCGGTGATTTTTAGCAACTGTTTGTAAACCTCGAATGCCTTTTCATCACCTATGGTTGCTGCCAAGCGCGTTTTTGCTGTTCCGAGAACTGCATTTTTCACGAAAACAATCAACAAGCGTTTTTCAGACATATCAATAAACGATTGTGCCTTTGGTGATCCATTTTCCCCAATCTTTCGAGAATCCATGGATGCGTGTGGTCGCTTTCCCAGTAGAATTTACTTTTAATAATCCGGAATTGTTCCACTGAAAAAAACCACCATACAGATTTTTGACATTCGTGTAGCCCGCCTTTTTGAGCTTTTCACCAATGGTCTGACTCCGCGCTCCAATGCTGCAATACACAATGATTTCTGCACTTTTCGGGATATTACTTACCGAACTTAAAGCAAATTTGTCATATCCAACACATTTTGCGCCTTTGATATGACTCACATTGAATTCCTTGGTTTCTCGGGTGTCCAGAAAGTAGACGTTCGCCGAACCCACCTTTTTTGAGGCGTCTGTGCAGGAAATCGTAGGGAAATCCGTGTAATAGCCTTCGAGCATTTTCTTGTACTCAGCGGATTGTCCAAAAGACGAAAAGCCGATGAAGAGGAAGATGATCAGTGTTCGCATGTGACTATGACGGTTCATGTTTCAATAACTTACGGTTGACAAATCAAGGTGTCGTAACTCGGTGAATAGCCAGCCCAAATGCCCAAAGCACCACCCGAAATGTTATTAAGGATGTTTGTTGGCGTTGCGAATGGATTTCCAGCTGTCTGCAATTGAGTATACTTCTTTTCAAAGAACTCATACACATTTCGATCCATTTTTGACAGTTTGATCACAACCGTATCGCCAATTGGATACATCCAACGGTATTCTTCGGGAATAGTCGAATCACCGCCATAAGGATTTTCGTAGAAAAAGTCGAATGTCAACCCATCGAAAAACTCATCGTCGAAGACTGGACTGTATGTTGGAATGTAGCTATCGTCAACGGTTGAACCATCGGGATTGGTGTTGATCCGTTTCACTTCCCATTTGTACGCATCGTATTGATTGGGTGGATCAGCAAGCGTTGCCCATGAGAATCCGTGATTTGGTGTGTCGGGCTCCGCTTTCCAAGATAGATTCGCAAAATTGGTCGGTTGAACAATGCTCGTTTCTGCCGTGTAGGTTTTTCCTTCGTAGGTTACCGTGAGCGTATACGTTTTCCCAACTTGCCCCCAAATCGCTGGGTTGAAAGATGTGTAAGCGCAAATGTTGTAGTTTGCCAATTCATCCACTGAAATTCCAAACATGGCAGCAGCAATTTCTTCGGTACCGGGAGGAAGGTTATCGGAACAAAGTTCGTCTAACTGAACGGTTGTTGTGCCGTCGGAAACAGTAACAATCGCGCCTGAAACAAATCCATTGAGAAATGCACTCAAATCAGTGGGAGCATAGACTTCTTTAGATTTTGAGATCAACACAAAGGGCGGTGAACCCGTTTCAATTTGACCATCAATCACCAATTGTTCCTCGTAGCCAGGAATGTCAATCGTCACTTCTTTGGTACACCCACCCAGCAGCAAAATTGAGCTGAGAACGGATAAGTAAATGAGTTGTTTTTTCATGTTCTAAAATTCAAAATTCCATGTAACACTCGGGATAATTGGAAACAAGGTCACTTGTTTGACCGAAATTTCAAAATTCCCTTGTAAAAAATCGCCGTCATTGTCCACATACAGGAAATACGGATTCGCTCGGTTGTAGACATTATAAATCGAGAACGCCCAATTGCTTTGGAAGCGTTTCTTCACTGAAATCGTCTCGCCTGTTGCTGGATCTACTTTATCCTTGTGTGTTTTCGAGTACCAATTTGCAGAAAGATCCATGCGGTGATAAGGTGCCATTCGCGTCCCGTTTCGTTCACCATAATTGAACAAGAGATCTTGTCCTTGCACATACCACGACGTTGGCAAGGTTAAGGTATTTCCCGTTGCATAAATAAAGGTTCCAGAGAACACCCATCGATCACCGAGTTTGTAACTCACCACAACGGAAAGATCGTGGCGACGATCATATTTCGCTGGAAATTTTTCACCGTTGTTCAGGTCTTCAAACAGTCGTTCGGTTTTGCTCCACGTGTAGCCAATCCAACCTGTGATCCTACCAATTGCGCGTTTCACGTAGAATTCCGCTCCATAGCTCCAACCTCTTCCGAACGTGAGTAAATTGTCCGTGTTGTCATTCACATTGTCCGATGGCAATGCCCCTTCTTTGTATTCGATGAGGTTGCGCATGTCTTTGTAGTAGACTTCAACCGACGTTTCGTATTTATTTTCCTTGAAATTTCTAAAATATCCCATCGATCCTTGCCAGCCGATTTGTGGTTTTGCAATGTTCGTGGTCGGGAACCAGATATCCGTTGGAAGTGACACTGCGGAGAGAGAAGTTAAATGCACATACTGATAGTTGTAGGAAAACCCACCTTTTATGGAGCTGTTGTCGGGAAGTAAATAGCGCATCGAAATGCGAGGCTCCAAACCGTGGTAAAATTTGATCAAATCTCCTTTTTCGTATTGAATCGTTGAGTCGGGTTGACTAATATTTCCATTCACGTAGCGCGTAAACGGTCCAACATGTGAAAAGGTGCTGTAGCGCAAACCAACGTTGAAACGAAATTGCTCATTGAGATCGAACTCATCCATGACGTAGGTAGCCGTTTCGTGACTTCTGAGCTGCTGCGCAATGCCTGTGTCGAACACAACATCTTCCTGAGAGGCCGAAACACTGGTTGGAGTAAACGTATGATGCGTGTATTGCGCTCCAAATTTCACTTTATGCCGTGGACTTGGGAAATAGGTGAAATCGACCTTTCCGCCGACATCGCGAATTCCAGACTCCAATTTGAACTTAAATTCATCCTGCTCCGATCCAAAACTGAACAGGTAGTCCGTGAATGTTCCTGTCACGTTCATAAAGAGTTTACTCGAAAATAAGTGGTTCCATCGGAGCGCCGCAATACCATTTCCCCAAGGCATGGTCACCTGAAAATCATCCTCTAAATTGCCAAAGCTGAACTCGTCCTTTCCATAATAAGCGCTGAGGTAAATGCGATCTTTTTCGCCCAATTTATAGTTCATCTTTAAATTCAGATCGTAGAAAAAATAGCTCGATCCAGCAAAAGGTGATGAATCGGGAATGGCGGCTTTCATGATTACATCCAAGTACGTTCTGCGACCAGAAACCATGAAGGATCCGCGGTCTTTTTTCAGCGGACCTTCAATCGTGATCCGAGACGAAATGACACCCAATCCGCCTTTGATGCTGAGGCGTTTGTAGTTGCCTTCGTTCATGTTGACTTCCAAAACCGAGGACATGCGACCTCCAAAATTGGCAGGCATTCCACCTTTGATCAAATTGACGCCTTTGATCGCGTCGGAGTTGAAAACGGAGAAAAACCCAAACAAATGCGCGGCGTTGTAGACCACAGCTTCGTCTAAGAGCACCAAATTTTGATCAGGTCCACCGCCACGAACATAAAATCCTTGTCCACCTTCTGACGCCGAGGAAACGCCCGGTAACAATTGAATCGTTTTAATAACATCCACCTCTCCCATGAAAGCAGGAAGTCGCTTTATTTCTTCAATGTCCAGCTCAATCTGGCCGATTTTTGAGCTTTTCGTGTTCTCACTCGCGTTTCCGCTCACAATCACTTCGTCCACTTCCAATACATTCGCCCCAGCTTCAAAGTCAAAACGAACGTCAGTGTTGATGGTGATTTCCTGTGTTTCTGTCTCCATGCCGCCAACCCTAAATTCAACCTGATAGGTCCCGCACGGCACTGTCAACGAATAAAAACCATAGGTATTGGTCAATACACCTTTCGAAATACTCGGAATGAAAACTTTGGCGTCAATTACCGTCTCACCATCCGCAGCATTGGTGATATAGCCACTCAGCGTGCACGTTTCTTGCGAAAATGAAAAGGAGGAAATGAGTGCAAAAGTGAAGAAAAGTAAACGGTGCATTTTCAATTTGTTTGCGTAAAGATCGTGATTCTAAAAGATTTGATCAAAGCTATCAGCGTGATTTAATAGAAACTTTTTGCGCTGGCTTCAGAATGACGGAAAATCCATCTGTTATCTCCTTGTAAATGGGCTTTTTTGATGTAAATTTGACCTTCTTAAAATGTTAAAGTACGCATGAAGGTTTCTTACAATTGGTTAAAAAAGTACGTTGAGACAGATTTGTCGCCCGAAGAAATGGGTAAAATACTGACGGATACAGGTTTGGAGGTTGAGGGAATCACGAAAATTGAAGCCGTAAAAGGGGGGCTCGCAGGCGTTTTCATCGGTGAAGTTCTCACGTGCGAGCAACATCCTGATGCGGATCGATTGAAAGTTACGACAGTAACCGTTGGTGGTGAACCCTTGCAAATTGTTTGTGGAGCACCGAATGTGGCTGCGGGTCAAAAGGTGATAGTGGCAACAGTTGGTTGTACGTTGCATCCGACACCAGAAGAGGATTTTAACATCAAGAAATCGAAAATTCGTGGGGTAGAATCATTCGGAATGCTTTGCGCAGAGGATGAGCTTGGTTTGGGCGAATCGCACGATGGAATATTAGTTGTAAATCCAAAGATTCCCGTTGGAACGCCAGCGGCAACGTTTTTTGAATTAGAAGATGATTACGAAATTGAAATAGGCTTGACGCCAAATCGTTCGGATGCCATGGGGCATGTTGGAGTGGCGCGTGATCTTGTCGCGTTTTTAAACGTCCATAGAAGTGCGGGTCTTTCCCTTCAATTTCCGGATGTAAGCCAATTTAAGGTAGAACATACTGATTTATCCATTTCCATTGCTGTCGAAAACAATGAACTGTGTCCGCGCTACGCTGGAACATCCATCAAAGGGGTGAAAATTGAAGCATCACCAGCATGGTTGCAAAAACGCTTGCGCGCTATTGGTTTGTCGCCGATCAACAACGTTGTCGACGTGACGAATTTTGTCATGCACGAATTGGGTACACCGCTTCACGCATTTGATGCAGCTAAATTGAATGGGAAAATCGTTGTGAAAAAGGCAAAGGATGGCGATAAATTCACAACCTTGGACGGTGTTGAACGAACATTGGCCACTGAGCAATTGATGATCACGAACGGTACGGAGCATCTCTGCATCGCTGGGGTTTTTGGAGGAAGCACCTCTGGAATTTCGGATTCAACAACAGATATTTTCCTAGAATCGGCTTATTTCAATCCTGTTTCGGTGAGAAAAACGGCGAAATACCATGGCTTGAATACAGATTCTTCGTTCCGTTTCGAGCGAGGCGTCGATCCAAATTTGACCGTTTATGCTTTAAAACGAGCAGCACTTTTGATTCAAGAAGTAGCAGGCGGAGCAATCGCGATGGAAATTGTTGATACAAACGTAAAACCGATTAATAATGCGCGAGTTGCGTTCTCTTTTGATCGTTGCAATCGTTTAATTGGAACCGATATACCACGTGAAATGGTCAATGCGATTTTGAAGGAACTCGATATTCAGATCGTTAGTGAATCCAATGGACTTGCACAATTGGAAGTTCCCGCCTACCGCGCAGACGTGACCCGTGAAGCAGACGTGGTGGAAGAAATTCTCCGCATTTTCGGTTTCAACAACGTGCCGATTCCTGCGAAATTGAATACGTCTTTGCCTTTGTTCAAAAAGCCTGATCCAGAGAAATTGCAAACAACGATCTCCGAAATGCTGGTCGGAATGGGGTGCATTGAAACGATGAATAATTCACTCACAAAAGCGGAATACGCCGAAAAAGTGGGGGGAGAAGTGGTGAAATCGATCCGAAATGTTGAAATGCTCAATCCGTTGAGTCTCGACTTAAACGTGATGCGACAAACATTGATTTTCAATGCGTTGGAAACGGTGGTACGCAATCAAAATCGTCAGAATGCAGATCTGAAACTTTTTGAATTCGGAAAAATCTACCACAAATTTGATGAAGGCTACTCCGAAAATCGCCGATTGATCGTGGTGCTGAGCGGCAAACGAGAACCCGAAACTTGGAATTCGACTGGGGCGGTCACTTCCTATTTTTCGATGAAAGGAACCACAAAAGCGTTGTTTCAACGCATCGGATTGGATGGAATGATCAAGGAATCGTCGATCAAAACATCCTTGCTTCAAGATGGCGTTCAACTCTCCATTTTGAAACGAAAAGTGGGCGAAATTGGCTGGATCACACCCGAACTAAAGAAATATTTTGGCATCAAACAAGATGTATTCATCGCGGATTTGGATTGGGATGCCATCATCGACTCGCTTAAATTTGTGAAGGTGAAATACTCTGAATTGCCCAAAACCTTTGCCGTTCGGCGCGATTTCTCATTGCTCCTTGACACGAAAATTACCTTCGCAGAGATAGAGGAACTCGCAAAACAGTGCGACAACAAACTCTTGAAGGAAGTTGGATTGTTTGATGTTTACGAAGGGAAAAACTTGGAGGATGGAAAAAAATCGTACGCGGTTTCATTCAAATTTCAGGACATCGAAAAAACATTGCAAGATCAACAAGTGGACGCAGTGATGGAAAAAATCCGCGGCCAACTGGAAACGAAATTGGGTGCTCAACTTAGATAATACGGTGCTAGCGCACAGCAATTATGGCAAAGCAATTTGTGATCGCAGGGATTGGAACGGATGTGGGCAAAACGGTCGTGAGTGCGATTGTTGCCGAGGCATTGGAAGCTAACTATTGGAAGCCCGTTCAAGCGGGTGATTTAGACAATTCGGATTCAATCAAGGTGCAACGATTGACCCAAAACGTACATGTTTTACCTGAAGCCTTTCGATTGAACGAAGCAATGTCGCCACATGCGGCTGCCAAGCTGGATGGGATTGAAATTTCTCTTGATCAGCTTAATTTACCTTTGATTGAGGGGAATTTGGTCGTAGAAGGGGCGGGGGGTGTGCTCGTTCCAGTCAATTCGGAAGGACTGATATTTGCAGATTTATTTTCACTTTGGAAATTACCCGTAATTGTCGTCTCGCGACACTATTTGGGGAGTATCAACCACACGCTTTTAACCTTGGAGTTGCTCCAAAATCGAGGAATCGCGGTAGAAGGAATCCTTTTTAATGGAGACGAGAATCCAGCAAGCGAGGAGATTATCTTGTCCATTTCTGGCGTGAAGAATCTGGGGAGAATTCCAATCGCTACTGAAGTAAATCAGGAATTTGTCTCCGCACAAGCCGCAAAATTGAAACACACTTTTCTATGAATCTAACGGAACGTGATCGGCAACATGTGTGGCATCCATTTACCCAGCATCAAACCGAAGCAGAGCCGTTGGAGATCGTTCGGGCAGTTGGTGCGAGCCTTTTCGATACGAACGGAAAAGAATACATCGACGCAAATTCATCGTGGTGGGTGAACGTTCATGGACACGCACATCCGCATATAGGAAAGGCTATTTCAGAACAGTTTTATGCGATTGATCATGTGGTTTTTGCTGGAGTTACGCACCCAAAAGCCGTTGAGTTGGCAGAGCGAATTTCCGGAAAATTACCAAGCAGCCTAACAAAAGTGTTCTTCTCAGACAATGGTTCAACGGCAATCGAGGTAGCGCTGAAAATGGCATTTCAATATTTCCATAACCAGGATTTGCCGCGCAAAAAAGTTGTCGCCCTTGATGGAGCGTATCATGGCGATACGTTTGGGGCAATGTCCGTGGGACAGCGCGATCATTTCAATGCGCCCTTTGAACCGTTTTTCTTCGATGTTGATTACTTGGATTTTCCGATCGCGGAAAACGAAAGCGCCATTTTGAGTCACGCCCGAAAGTTGTTTGAAACACGGGAAGTAGCCGCGCTGATTGTTGAACCCTTGGTGCAAGGAGCAGCTGGAATGCGCATGTATTCGTCTTCTTTTTTGGATAAGTTGACCGCTATCGCACGTGAATTTGAATCGCTCGTCATTTTTGACGAAGTGATGACGGGTTTTGGTCGAATCGGCAGTCTGTTTGCAATGGATTTTTGTGAGAATAAGCCAGACATTGTTGCGCTTTCCAAGGGCTTGACAGCGGGTGTGATACCAATGGGTCTGACTGTTGCGACACAAGCTATTTATGACGCATTTTTATCTCAAGAGAAAGCCAAGGGATTTTTGCACGGACATTCCTTCACTGCAAATCCCATGGCGTGCGCCGTTGCGTGTGCAAGTTTGGATCTCTTTGAACAACAGGTAACAAGCGATAATTGTTCAGCAATTGAAGCCTGGGGGAGCGAATTCATTCGTTCCTTGGAGTCAATTTCAGGCGTTGTTAACCCGCGACAAGCAGGTACAATCGTGGCCTTTGAAATTGAAACAGAAGAGGGCAACAGCTATTTTTCTGACATTCGTGAACGAGCTTATTCCCATTTTTTGGAGCAAGGTGTGTTACTTCGACCTCTCGGAAACTCGATCTTTATTAATCCACCATATTGCATTACATACGCCGAATACAGCAAAATAACAGCCGCTATTTTTTCACTCTTAAAATCAATTTGAGACTTGTGAGAGCCGTTTTTCCTAACATAGAGGTAAATTGCTTTTCAGAAGATTTCTCAGTACTCAATTATATTCCATTTTTCACCGTTTACAGTCGACGTGTTGGTTTAACGCGCGGCAAGATTACAACAGAATACATGGCACAAAATCGACTACTGGCGGCTAAACTATCCCGCTGTTTCTTCGATTGCTTCAATAATTAGTTTACCAGCCATGCGGATTTCTTCTTCGGAAATGTTGAGAGGGGGAGAAAGTCGAAAACTATAGGGATGGGATAAAAACCAAAAGCTGATCAATCCTTTTGCCAAGCAGCGTTTCACTACTTTTTCTACACGATCGAAGGATTCCATATCGAAGGCGAACATCATTCCTATGCGACGGATTTCCTTGATTTCAGTATGTTGACCAACAATGGATTCCAATAGCTGTCCCAATCGTTCAACTTCCGAAAAGTCGATTTCCGTTGACATGACTTCCAAACACGCATTGGCTGCTGCGCACACCACAGGATGTCCGCCAAATGTGGTAATGTGACCCAACATTGGATTGTGTGTAAATGCAGACAGGTATTCTCTCGAAGAGACGAGTGCACCAATTGGCATTCCACCACCCAGTGCTTTTCCAAGCGTTAAAACATCTGGCACAACACCAAATTGTTCGAAGGCAAAAAGGCTTCCTGCACGACCCATTCCGCACTGAATTTCATCAAAAATGAGCAATGCTCCCACTTCTTCACAGCGTTTCCGGAGCGCTTGTATGAATTCGAGTGATGGCACACGCACACCTGCATCCCCTTGAACGGTTTCCATGATGACACCTGCTGTTTTATCCGAAATTTGATCCAAATCCGCCACTGAATTGAAGCGCAAAAAACGCACATCGGGCAAAAGGGGTCGAAAGGCTTCTTTCTTGGTTTCATTTCCCGAAACACTCAGAGAGCCATGCGTGCTACCGTGGTATGATCCCCGAAATGCCACCAATTCACTGCGTCCAGTGACACGTTTTGCCAGTTTTAAAGCGGCTTCGTTGGCTTCTGTTCCAGAGTTTACGGTGTAGACACAATTCAATGATGGAGGTAAAAGAGCGGTTATACTACGTGCGAAATCGAGTTGACTTTTCTGAATAAATTCACCGTAGACCATAACGTGGAGGTGCCTGTCAATCTGTGCTTTCAGTGCGCTAACGACTTTTGGATGGTTGTGACCAATGTTGTTCACGGCTACGCCCGCGATCATATCCATGTAGGATTTGCCAGCTGTGTCGTATATAGATATTCCCTCTGCTCGATCTACTTCAATGAGGTACGGTGTTTCATTGGTTTGACCTTGAAGGGAAAGAAAATCGGATGTTGTGATGGACATGAATGTGAATTTGCGCGGATACCCTTTTAATTCGTGCTAGATGGATTGTTCTGGTTCTGACGCTCGTTCAGTTTTTTCAGTAATTCTCGCTTGAATCGCTGCTCAACGCTCAATAATTTGACCGCTTTTTTGTACCCAATGGCCTCAGCAATTTTCTCAGTATGCTCTTTTTTAAGTTTCGCTTCCGCGATTTCACTGTCCAAAATTTCTATTGCCTTTTTTTCGATTTCCGCATCCGTGAGGGTTTCAAAATTTGCTTTCAATGCAGTATTTTTCTCACGGCGTGCCTTTTTTTCCTTTTTGAGAGCCGCAGTCATTTCGTTGTAAACCGGCCAAAACTTTTCGGCCTCTTCCGCTGTGAGGTCTAGTTCTTTGGTAATAAAAGCAATTTTGAGTTGCTCAATTTTTTCTTTTCGCGGTTGTGGCTTGTTAGCTGGTTGTGCAAGCGTCGAAAATGACACTAGAAACAATGCAATCGTAGCAATAGTGTAGCGTATTTGTCTATTTTTCATGTGTTTCATGTTTATATGAAAATTTCCTCTTCTATGTCTTCAGGGTCGATCCCTTCTTTGTCAAAATATTCCAAAATATCCTCGACATCAATATCGTCAAAGGAAACAGGAAGTGGTTTTTCAGCTGTCACTGGGGTATTAGAATTTCCAGCAGCAGATTGGAGTGCTTGACTGGTTTTTGTAGTTAATTCGTCGATGGCTTGATCGTCCATCGCTTCAAGAATCATTTCTGTATCAAAGTCATCAATGTTCTCATTGATATACGTGTACAGTTCATCGGAGCTAATCGCGTTGAGTGCTAAAAGTGGATCTTGATTTTCCGTCACAGCTGTGGATGTGAAATTTACAACGAGTAAGGAAACCAAAAGGATTGCTGCCACGGCACTGATCCACACAACAGGTCGTTTATAAAGCGGAATTACCTTTGATTTCGTCTGAGAAGTGATCACGGATTTGGCCAAATTCTCAAAGTAGGAATCGTCAGGAACGCTTGTTTTCACAACTTTAAGATGATCATATATGTCTCGTTTTTCTTCCATATTGCTAAGTTAGACGGTTCAAGCTGCTATTGGTTTAATGCGTTGAGAATAATTTCTTCAATTTTTTGTCTGGCATGATGAAAATTGGCTTTCAACGCGCCTTCACTCGTACCCAATTTTGCAGATATTTCCGAGTAGGGCATTTCTTCAAAATACCGAAGTTGAAACACCAATGCTTGTTTTTCTGGTAGCTGAGCAATCGCAGCTTGAAGCAAATTCCAAATTTTTTCCGAATCGAGCGAGTCCAAAAGTTCGTGACCTGCTAGGATTTCCAATAGGGGAGGATCCATGTCAATTCCCGAGCGCCGTTTTTCTTTCTCTAAGAAGTTAAGGGTTTCATTGTATGCGATGCGGTACATCCACGTGTAGAGGGTTGAGTTCCGCTGAAAAGTCGGCAGGTTCTGATACACTTTAATCAACACGTTTTGTAAAATATCATTTGTTTGCTCGTGATTTCTGGTGATTTTCCGGATTTGAGCATACAATAACTTACCGTACTGCCTGACAATCAACGTAAAAGCTTGGTCAATAGAAGAACCTCCTTGATCGAATAAATCGAGAATCTGCTGATCTTCCTTCGCGTGGTGCATTTAGTTTTTTCGCTGAATCACTTTGTGTGCTGCTGCAACAATATTGGGTGTGTCAATGTTGTATTTCACCAACAATTCTTCAGGTGTTCCACTTTCGCCAAATGAATCTGCAACGCCTACATACTCTTGTGGAACGGGTGTGTTTTGAATGATCACTTGCGCCACAGAATCTCCCAATCCGCCATTGATCATGTGCTCTTCAGCAGTTACCACACAGCCTGTTTTTGCTACAGATCGAAGGATAGCTTGAACATCCAACGGTTTGATGGTGTGCATATTGATCACTTCAGCAGAGACTCCTTGTTCGCTTAAAATTGTAGCAGCTTCAATTGCTTTCCACACCAAATGACCACACGCAATGATTGTCACGTCCGTTCCTTCCAGGATTGTATCTGCTTTACCAATCACAAATTTAGCATCGGGTTTTACAAAAATGGGAACTGATGGACGACCGAAACGCAAGTATACTGGACCTACGTGATCCGCGATAGCAATGGTTGCTTGTTTCGTTTGATTGAAATCACATGGAACAATAACGGTCATATTTGGCAGCATTTTCATCATGCCAATGTCCTCCAAAATTTGGTGTGTCGCACCATCTTCACCAAGTGTCAATCCTGCATGTGAAGCACAAATTTTGACGTTTTTATTTGAGTACGCAACGGATTGACGAATTTGATCATAAACTCGACCCGTTGAGAAGTTTGCAAATGTTCCAGTGTATGGAATTTTCCCACCAACAGTCATTCCTGCTGCCATGCCAATCATGTTCGCTTCGGCAATTCCCACTTGGAAGAAGCGTGATGGAAATTCATCTTCAAAGGCGTTCATTTTCAACGAGCCCGTCAGATCAGCGCAAAGTGCAACGACATCGCTGTTTTTCTTTCCGATTTCTAGGAGTCCTTCTCCAAATCCTGAGCGGGTATCTTTTTTACCGAGAACTTCGATTGTTGGTGTAACTGTCATAACTTGATGGATGTTGTTGAGTTTGAGTTTATTCTGAATTCCGATTTCATGGTGTACGTGGAGGATTTTAAAGCCATTTGTCGGTAGACCATTTTGTATTCGCCGGGTTGTAATTGAATTTTGCCGCTTTTACTATTTTCCACGAGGTTAGTAACCCAATCCCAGGTTCCGTTATCATTCTTCAAGAATAGTTGACCCGTAATTGGATTGATTCCACTATAGCTAAAGAAGCCAGGGGCTTTTATCAGAACATCCACGGTTGAACTTTGTGTGACGTCAACGGTGATGTACGTTCTGGGTAATGTCAAGACTTCAAGCTGGTACGTCCCAATGATGTATTTATCCCGCGAGTCCATTTTTTGTACATTCAAGGTTGCATTGTGGCCATCTTGCATAATGCGCGTATCAATTTGGTAGGGTTTCGCAGCGTTTGAAAAACGCAAGCGAATGTAGCCCTGTGGCGCATCTACTTCAATGGTGTTGTGAATATTTCGTAGAAGTGTAATGTTCTTTTTCTCGACCCGTGGGATCGTATTTACGATCAAATCATAGCTCAAGGCTGGATCAATAATTAAGGTGTCTGGGTTCCCAAAACGGTTGATGGTATGGGTAAAGGTGTATTTCAAATTGGTCGTACCAGCTTCGTATAGGAACATCGTTACGTCCGTTTCGTTGGGTGCGCCTGAAATGTCGTTGAGGTTGATTTGAGCCGTTGTATTCATCAATGCTTTTTGCACCACATTTTCAAGGACTATTGCAAACGACTCGCGGGTTTCAGCATCTTCATAATTTCCAATGCACCTAAATTTCTCCAAATAGGATAGATCCATTCCAAGACCAATCACAAATGGAGTTACGTTGATTTCTTTGTCTTTTAATTTTTTGGCAATCACGCACGGATCATTGTCGCAAGCCTCCAGCCCATCGGTAATCAAGATAATTACATTGCGTGAAGTATTGTCTGGAAAATCACTTGCTGCTGCCTCAAGTGATCTAGCAATGGGAGTGGTTCCTTTTGCTTGGATGGATTTGACCCTGTTTTTTACCGCCGTAAAGTTGTCAACGCTAAACGGCACCTCGAGTTTGGTATCGTCGCAATCTTGGTATGTTGCGGTGATGGGTGATTGATGTCCATATACGCGCAGTGCAATTTCCAAATTGGGAATATCTCTAAGTCCATCTACGGTTTTTGCAAGGAGCTCTTTTGCCGCCTCAATCCGGGTTTGGTCGCCCCATCGAGCATTCATGCTGTTGGAGGCGTCAAGTATGAAGAGGATACGCGTTTTTTGCTCCTGTCCAAATGAAATTGAACTCAAAAAAAGGAGCAATATGGCGAGTAGTTGTTTCAATTAGTAATCTCCGAGCGTTTCTTCGAGTTGGTTCAATGCAGACTCCAATTGCTCAGCATTTGGCGCGTTTCCATGCCATTTGTGCGTCCCCATCATATAATCTACACCCTGTCCCATCTCTGTTTTCATGATGATCACAATTGGTTTACCATTTCCCGTCATTCCAGATGCCTTTTTAAGCGTTTCTTTCATTTCGTCGATGTTGTGTCCATCCATTTCTAACACTTCCCATCCAAAAGCTTGCCATTTTTGTGAAAGATTGCCCAAGGACAAGACATTTTCTACGTCACCATCAATTTGGCGACCATTGTAGTCGATCGTAGCAATTAGGTTATCCACATTATTTGCTGCGGCGTACATTGCTGCTTCCCAGATTTGACCTTCTTGCAATTCCCCATCGCCGTGTAATGTGTAAACCAACGAGTGATCGCCATTTAGCTTTTTGGTTTGAGCCGTACCGAGTGCGCAGGAGAGACCTTGACCCAGAGAACCTGATGCCATCCGAACGCCTGGAATGTGTTTATCTGTTGATGGATGACCTTGCAAACGGGACGATAATTTCCGAAAAGTCGCCAATTCTGATATTGGAAAATAGCCAGATCGAGCCAAAACACTGTACCAAACGGGAGAAATATGTCCATTTGAAAGGTAAAACACGTCCTCATTTACAGCATTCATGTCGAATGATTTCGGATTGTGATTGAGTACTTCGAAATACAGCAAAGTGAGGAAATCAGCACATCCAAGAGACCCACCTGGGTGACCTGAGCTACAGCCTGCTACCATTCTCACGATGTCTCGTCGTACTTGAGATGAAATGTTGTAAAGTTCTTGAGTGTCCATGCAATGTTTTAATTTTAAGAATATCCCTCGTTCGTGTTACAAAACTAACCTTTAATTCGTAAATTCGTGTTCCTCTATTTTGTAACTTTTCAAGGAGGTGCAACTTTTTTTACACAAAATAAGTCTATGTAAGTAAGACTTTATAATTAAACATCTACAATATGAAATTAACCAGCCTTGTCTGCTTTGTCATGATCTTCGTCGGCACAGCTTTTTCGCAAGAAATTAATCAGCGCCTGCTCCCGAAATACTCTACTGAGGCCTTGGAAACCATGATTGCTTCAAATCCCGATCAATATGCTATGTTGGTTTATGCTTTGGATAACGCATTGTATATCGCTAATTATTCCAGTGCAAAAGGAGGTGAGTTCGAATCAATTGTTCTCGATCCATACGAACTGCCTACCTTTTTAGAATTAAATCTTGAAATCAAGGACCAAAATCAATACTTTAAAATTGATGGTGTCGATAAATTGTTGGTGGTTAAATCCAAATCAGTTCTTACCTACGAAATGACGAAAAAATGAGAAAGATGACTAAAACTATGTTAGGTATGGCCCCCCTAATCTGTGCCTTGTTTTTTGGATTTGCCGCTCATTCTCAAGTCGTATTGATGGGTGAACCAGGTTTCAGTCAGACGAATCCTGCGAATTGCAGCACGTTCGGTATTGCGGGAACCAACTTTTTCGATAATGGAGCAGCTGGAAATTACACAGCGAATTTCAATGATACAACGGTACTTTGTCCAGATTTGAACCTAGGCACCAAAATGACATTGACCTTCGCTATCAATGCTGGGTTCACATTTAATGTGGATGGCTCGGATTGGATTTACGTGTATGATGGACCTTCAACGGCATCACCTCTGTTGGGGCAACACAACTCTGTAACAGATCCAAATGGTTTCGCATATACGGCATCATGGAACAACCCAAGTGGATGTTTGACAGTCGTCTTTATTTCTGACGGTGCGGTGCAAGGAACAGGCTGGGCAGCAAATGCGCAGTGTGGTAACCAAAATCAACCCTTCGATCCGCACATTGAAGCGTACGTGAATGGTCAAGGGCCAAACGCCTTGAATCCTCTGGACACAGGCTACGTCGATATATGCTTCGGTGATAGCATCCTTTTTGTTGCAAAACCCATCTTCCCTTATTCTGAAGAAGTTACAGGGTATGGTTATTCTCAAACGGTTGCAAACGTAGACTACGATTGGTATATTTCGGATGGCTCAGTTCACCCAAATAATGATTCTATCTGGTTTACGCCTCCTTCGCGGAATGGCTTCTTGGTCGATTTGAAAATTGAGGACCAATTCCCGCAAATTGAGCGGATGCTGTGCAAGGTAAGGGTCTCTCAGTTACCGAATTTTTCGGGTACAGGTCCCTTGGAGGACACGGTATGTCTTGGAGAACAAACAACATTAATTGGAGGTGTAACAGCAACAGATACTGTTGGATTTAACATTCCATCCGGTCAATTTCAATTAGGTGGATCATTTGCTGGATTGACGTACCTTCCTGATGGTTCTGGGGCACAGTATCAAGCGCCGATTACCATTTCTGGATTCCCTGCAAGTGCTACTATGGCAACCGCGCAGGATTTGAATCAGGTGTGTATTACGATGGAACACTCTTATTTAGGTGATTTGGAAATCGCATTAGAATGTCCAAATGGTACACAGGTTCCGCTTGTGAATTCATTTAATGGAGGTTTTATCCCTGGCGGAATGAGCGGTGGCTCAACATTTCTTGGACATCCGTTTGATGATGTCGGTGGCGGTGGTGCTGGGATTGGATGGGAATACTGCTTTAGCTCTGTTTTCAATACGATCACTGGATCGATGACGGACAACCTTGCAAACACAGTTCCTGTTCCATTCATACCAGCGAATCCTCCAACGCAACCGACACAATTGAGTGCGGGTAATTCAATCGACCCTTCCGTAATCTATGAACCGGAGACATCTTTCGCGAATTTTGCAGGTTGTCCAATCAATGGACAGTGGACGATCATCGTTCAAGATAATTTAGGAACAGATGATGGATGGATTTTTGAATGGGGTCTTTATTTCGATCCCTCATTTTTCCCGGGTTCATCTTCGTATCAAAATTATGCGGTCTCAGATAGCTGGTTGAATGATCCAACGATTATTTCTGGTCAAAATGATACGTTGCTTGTTGTTCAACCAAACGTGCCGGGTGATTACGATTATACGTATACAATTACAGATGATTTCGGATGCGTATACGATACAACAGTAACGTTGTATGTGTTACCACTTCCTGAAATTTTCGCAGATACGATTGCGTGTAATTTTGGAATGCTTGTAGACGGAACCGTTTCTTATAACGGAGGAACATGGTCTTCAACTAACCCTAATATTTCGTTCTCAAATCCAAATGTGGACAACCCCACCATCACGTCAACGCTGGCCGGGGTGTATAGCGTCTCCTACACGGATGACGCGTGTAACTCAACTGTGAGCGCGAACATAGATTTCCCTCCATTGCCCACCACGATGCCCGATACAGCACTCTGTTCGCTTACACTTCCTGCGACAGGAACAACGGCCTACGCCACGGGCGGGGTTTGGTCGGAAGCAACAGGAAACGTAAGTTTCTCGCCGTCTTCGGCAACATTGAATCCAACTTTCACGGCTGCTGGAAGTGGTGTTTACAATCTCGTTTTCACAGATAATGTTTGCGGTAATACGTCGACAACGGAAATAGAATTCATCTCACCACCTCAAATTTTTGACGATACGTTAGCGTGTAATTATGGCTTGAATGTTTCGGGTACCGTGGCGTACGCTGGTGGAATTTGGACGGCGTCTTCTGAAAATGTTCAATTCAACGACAGCTCGTTCCTGAATCCAAGTATTGGTGTGACGGAGCCAGGGACATATACGGTAACATTTACGGATAACACCTGTAACATGTCCGTAAGCGCACAGGTGATTTTCCCACCTTTGGCTTGGACTGACGTGCTAGATACGGTTGTGTGCTTCGGAACAGAAATCTCTTTGAATGCCAATGACAACTGGACAATTGATAATTATGTTTGGAATACAGGAGAAACAGGTCCGAGCATCTTGGTAAGTGTACCTGGAGTTTATACTGTTACAGGAAGCAATATTTGTCACAGCATTACGGTCTCAGCAATCTTAGGAAACAAATTGTGTGATATTCAAGCGCCAAATATCATTTCGCTCTCATCGACTACTGGAAATAATCTCTGGACTGTGGATCATCAGGGAATTAGAGAATTCAATTGTGTGATCTTGAACCGTTGGGGGAACACGATCTACGAATGGAACGATGTTCTCACGGGCTGGGATGGACACACCGCGGGTGGCAATCTCGTTGAGGAAGGAACCTATTTCTATACCATCGAAGCGGTGCTTGACAATGGTGAACTGTTGACGAAACAAGGATTTATTCAAGTCGTCCACTAGACAGGAACTACTTTTTTAGAAGGCTTTCTCTGATTCAATTCAGGGGAAGCCTTTTTTTATTCGATTAACTTACCTATCTTGAAATTAGCTTTACCTTTAGAAATTGAATAGTATAAATCTGAAGAATATGAAGATTATAGGCGTGAATGGATTTGGTCGAATTGGCAGGTATTTCACTCGGTTAACACTTGACAATCCTAATGTGGAGGTTGCTCTCGTGAATGATTTGGCCGATATTCAAACACTGGCACATCTATTTAAATATGACAGTATTCATGGCCGATTGAAGCATTCCTTTCGCATTGAAGGCAATTGTTTGATTTTTGACAATGGAAAGGAAATCCGTTTTGTTTCAGAACACGATCCAGTGAACATTCCTTGGGGAGAACACAAGGTAGATATTGTCATCGAGTCTTCCGGAAAGTTTCTGACGAAAGAGTTAGCCTCAAAGCACATAACTGGCGGTGCAAAACGTGTAATATTGTCCGCGCCAGCGAAGGATGATGATATCAAAACAATCGTGCTGGGTGTGAACGAGCATGAACTTTTACCATCTGATATATTGATCTCAAACGCATCCTGCACAACAAATTCTGCTGCGCCAATGTTACAAGTAATGACAGAAATGTGTGAAATCGAGCAGGCATTTTTAACGACAATTCACAGCTATACTTTGGATCAGCGACTCCACGATTCTCCTCACTCTGACTTGCGACGCGGACGGGCGGCAGCACTTTCCATGGTTCCAACGTCCACGGGTGCAGCAGAGGCGCTGACGAAAATATTTCCCGATTTGAAAGGAAAACTAAGCGGTAGTGCATTACGGGTGCCTGTTCCCGATGGCTCAATTACAGACTTGACCATGATGGTTCGGAATCCACCAACAGCCGAGGCGATTAATGAAGCGATGAAAAAGGCTGCCGACGGAAAACTAAAAGGAATTCTGGAATATACGCAGGACCCCATTGTTTCAATAGACGTTGTTGGCAATCCAAACAGTTGTGTTTTTGATGCTGAATTGACTGTTGTCATGGGAAATATGGTCAAAATAATGGGTTGGTACGACAACGAAGCAGGTTACTCAAGTCGTTTGATCGACCTAATCGTTAAACTGTAATACCAATTTGGCGCTCTTTTTTGCTTCCATAACGCTTCTCTTCTTTTTTTTGAAAGTGGTCAGAATTCGCTTGGAACGTTGAATAGTAATCCTTTTTAGTCTTTCCGAATACCGCTTCCAAAACTAGGTTTTAGTCTCCTTTTGGGGCCTATTTCAATAGGCAGAGACAAACTGTTGCATTGGATCAAACAATCAGATTTGTACGGTACGGATTTCTTCTTTCATATCAAAATCCCTATTCGGTACAATCCAAAATGTAAAAGTCGCATGAAAGGAATTAAGCAAACAAACGGACAGAAATACAACAAGTATCATCCGTGCGATGCTTACAATTGATGCGGATTGGATTTAAGGTTTATGCAAAATCCACGCACTTGGCGCTTTTGCCTTCATTGCAGCTAAGTTCGCCTTTGCTTCCGCTGAGGTTGCAAAGGATTGCATACAAACCACGTTGAGTCCATTGTTTTCAATTACACGTGCAGGCAAGCCTTGAGCTTTGAAGCTTTCCATTAGGCGATTAGCATTTGTTATAGATGAGAACGCCCCCGAAACAATGTGGTAGTCACCCTCCGAGCTAGCAACTGGAGCAGGTTTTTCAACTGCTACTGGCTCCTCAGGTGTTTCTTCTTCCATTACTTCCTCTTCTTCAAGCACGGGTTCTTCTTCCGTTGATTCTTCTTCACTTGTTTCGTCCACATCGGCTTCTGGTTCAGCAACCGCTTTTTCATCTGCTAAGAAAGGAATGTGTTGTTTCAATTCATTGTAGTTGAGTGCGAAGTAGGTTCCACCACCAGCAAGAAGGACCAAAAGGGTGATGAGCATCCAGAATCCTGCACCTCGTTTTTTCCTTAGGGTTTTTTCTTTCGTTGGTTTTGCAGTTGTATTGGGTGCTACCGTTTTTTCAAGAACGGGCGCTGAAGGTCTTGGGTGGGTGGGTGCTGGCTCAACAACGGTTTTTTCTTCAAGAGGAGCGGCTGGAATTTCTTCCGTTACAAGGACCGTTTTGTCCTCCACCACCGCAGGAATTTCCTCTGCATGCACTTCGAATTTCTCCGACTCGCTGTGCGGTGTTTCAGGTTCATCTGGCACGTGTGCCACCACCACGGGTGCAATTGCCTCAAGCGTATCCTCGATAGGATTGGATTCTTCTTCCTCTTCTCTTGGCGTTTCTACAACGGGTTCTTCCACAATTTCTGGGGGACCTTGCAATTCTTGATCAACTGATTCGGATTCACTATCTGGCTCGTTTTC
>JBFYPU010000265.1:0-11199 GCA_041303175.1 Crocinitomicaceae bacterium
TGATATCATCGAAGAAGAAAATCTGGGAGTACTGGCTATTGGTTACCGTTGAAACAATTCCACCTTTCTCCGACAAGCCAAGTGTATTGGAAATAAAATAGACCGTCAACAAAACCGAAGCGAGCATAAAGACCGTTTGAAACGTATCCGTCCACACAATTGTTTTGATTCCGCCCCGACTAGTATAGATCCAAATCAATAAAATGGAGATGACAACGGTTACTTCGAAAGGCACTCCCCAGTCATCAAACAGAATGGATTGCAACACATTTGCCACAAGCAGCAAGCGAATACATGAACCAATTATCCGAGAAACGAGAAAGAAAATAGCACCCGTTTTATACGTCCAAAATCCGAATCGATCGTTGAGGTATTCATAAATTGACGTGACATTTGTTCGATAAAAAAGCGGCAGAAGCACATACGCCACCACAAAATAACCCACCAAATAGCCTAACACCACTTGCATATACCCAAATTGAGCGGACGGATTGCCTACCCAACCTGGAATCGAAAGAAAGGTCACACCACTCAGAGATGCCCCAATCATTCCAAAGGAAACCAAGAACCAAGGGGATTTTTTATCTCCTCGAAAAAAGCTCTCGTTCGTCGCCTTGCGCGAAGTCAAGAAGGAAATTCCGACAAGTAGTGCAAAATAAATGATGAGAACGGTGACAATTAACGTTGGAGTCATTGAGTAAGTTTTGGATGCTAAATGTACGGTTTTCAAATCGAATTCTGCATGAGGAATTCACGTTGAAAGTTCAAATTCCAGTAAAATTGAGATTTTTTGTGCGGCCTTGATTTTAACCTTGTTTTCACCCGAAAATATTGGGTTTGCATGGATTTCACGAAAATCCTTCATTTCACGTGTTACTTTCGCACGCTTTAGAATTCTATATTTGTACCTCTAAATATTCGAGTATGGAAACGATCATTTTTCAAATTGCTTTAATTGTTATGCCCGCTGGAGCCGTGATGCTAACGGCGATCTATTTTCTTCGTAAACAAGCTGAAAGCAAAGTGCGCGATGCTCAAATTGAGTTGACACAAACCCTGAAAAAGCAACGACAAGAGTTTTTCCTACCCTCGCGCATGGAAGCCTACCAGCGCTGTGTGTTGCTCTTGGAACGTATTCATCCGAATAGTTTGGTGATGCGCCTTCAAAATCCGGGATTGCCTGCCATGGCCTTTCAAGTGAAATTATTGGAATCCATTCGCGAGGAATATGAGCACAACATTGCGCAACAATTGTTTGTTTCACCAGCGGCATGGGAAATGGTTCGAAAATCGAAAGAAGAAACCTTGAAAATTATCCACTTGGCTGGAAAACAAATGGGTCCAACTTCCACCGCGACGGATTTGTCCGCACAAATTTTCGAAATCGTTGGTGAAGTGGGCGAATTGCCATCTGAAATTACGGTTGAAATTTTGAAAAAGGAATTGCAGGAGTTGTTTTAGGTTGAGATACGTGATTCACTGAATTTTCATCAACGCTTTCTACAAAACAACCTTAATTTTAAGCATCTTTGGGCTTCACCAATCGCTTCAATATGTTTGGAAAACCCGTTTTTCTACTTTTTTTCTCCCTCGTTTCCATTTCAACCTTCGCTCAAGCCAAAGAAGCCACAAAACAAGGTTTTTTGATCGGTGAACGGCTCGAATACCATTCAAACGTGTTGAACGAAGATCGGATGTTGAACATCTATCTTCCGTATGGCTATTCTGTGGATTCAGCGAAAACATATCCCGTGATCTATTTACTCGATGGGTCGATCGACGAGGATTTTCTTCACATTGCTGGATTGGTGCAATTTGCTTCGTATCCGTGGATCAACATGATTCAAGAATCGATCGTGGTGGGTATTGAGAACGTGGACCGCAAGCGGGACTTTTGCTTCCCAACAACCATTGCTCAGGATAAAATTGATTTTCCTACAACAGGAGAATCGGAAGCGTTCATGACGTTTATCGAAACGGAGTTGCAACCCTACATTAACACCGCGTACAAAGTGACGGCAGAAAAGACGATCATTGGACAGTCATTGGGCGGATTGTTGGCCACCGAAATTTTAGCCAAAAAACCGGATTTGTTTGATAATTACATCATTGTGAGTCCGAGCTTGTGGTGGGATAATCAATCGCTCCTTGAGATGGAGTTCATTGCTCCAACGATAGAAAAAACCATTCACATTGCCGTTGGCGAGGAAGGAAAAGTGATGAAACGCGACGCAAAATCCCTCTATAAAAAATTGAAGAAATCGAGTGAGCAAATAGATGAATTAAGTTTCGCATTTTTGAAAGAACAAGATCATGGAGATGCACTTCACTTGGCCGTATACGGAGCTTTCGAAGCGATTCGATCATCCCAAGAAAAAAAGGAATAATCATTCCAAATCGATCACCGATCCGAGCACTTCAATTCGGTCCCCAGGAATCAATTTCGCGCGTTTTCTCGTTTCAAGCTCACCATTTCTGAGCACTTCTTCATTTTCTACAATCATCTTTGCGTGACCTCCTGTTTCGGCAATTCCTGTTGCTTTTAGCAATTGAATCAACTCGATAAAGGGCCCTTCAATTTTAAATCTTTCTTCCATCTTGATATGCTTGGTACAATTCATCGGCCGCTTGGAAGGAGGTGATTTCTCCATCAATCACACGCTGCTCATTCCCTTTTAATTTTTCCATTAACTCACTATTCGCAAAAAAACCGCTCAAAATGAGTTCCTTCAGTGTTTCTCTTAACCATTTTTTGTCTTGCTCCCGACGATTTTGCTCAAAAAAACCATTGATACGCACGTGATTTTCGAACGATTCGATGATGTCTTTCGCTCTCGTCATGTTTTTTCCATCCAATGCGCTACACGTAAACACCTTGGGAATCCAATCATTTTGATTTGGAGGAAAGAGATGCAGTGCATTTGTATATTCATTTGCAGCCATTTCTGCCCTGCGCGCATTATCTCCATCAGCCTTGGTAATTGCTAACGCATCAGCCATTTCCATAATTCCTTTCTTGATTCCTTGCAGCTCATCACCAGCCCCTGAAAGCATCAACAACAGGAAAAAATCGACCATGGACTTCACCATCACCTCGGATTGGCCAACTCCTACTGTTTCTATCAATATTATTGAATAACCAGCGGCTTCGCACAGCAGAATACTTTCACGCGTTTTCCGAGCAACTCCTCCCAATGTTTCACCAGCGGGAGAAGGCCGTATAAACACACTTGGGTTTACCGCCAAGTCATTCATCCGCGTTTTATCCCCTAAAATACTTCCACGCGATACCGCACTCGAAGGATCAACAGCAAGCACGGCCACTTTTTTTCCAACTTCTGTGAATAACCCTCCGAAATGTTCAATGAACGTGCTTTTCCCAACCCCTGGAACCCCTGTAATTCCAATTCGAATCGAATTCCCACTCATCGGAAGACATTTTTGAATCAACTCATTTGCAAGTGCTCGATGTTCCGGCAACTGACTCTCAATCAGAGTTATACCAGAGCTTAACGCTACCGTATCACCCGCTAGAATCTTCGCGAAAAGCACATTCGGCGTCGATTGCTCCCGTCGCTCTTGCTTTTTTTGAATCCATTCGTTGATCTTCTTGCCGTTCATGTTCCGAAATATGCTAAAAAAATGCGCACCGACGTAACTATTTAAAATTATTGCGTATTTTTGTTTAATTATTAATGTTATTGATTAAACAGTTATGGTTCGTTACTCGATCAAGGATTTGGAAAATTATACGGAAATCAAAGCACATACGATTCGAATCTGGGAGCAACGCTATAATCTTCTCACCCCCCAGCGAACCGATAGTAACATCCGTTACTATTCGAATGAAGATTTAAAGAAAATACTCAACATTAACCTTCTTTATCTGAATGGCTTAAAGATTTCAAAAATCGCTCAATTGTCTGAGAGCGAGATCACATCAAAAGCCAAAGAAATCGTTGTAAGCAATAGCGAATCGGGTCATAAAGAAATCGATACGCTCATTATTGCAATCGCGGAGATGAATGCTGATGAAATCAGACGATTGCTGACAACGTATGACGAGCAGTTTTCATTTCGCACTCTGTATTCCACCATTATTATTCCGCTATTGATTAAAATGGGAGAATTGTGGCAAACCAATTCAATTTCAATAGCGCATGAGCATCATTTCTCGAATATTCTACGCGAGTTTTACATTTTAAAAACCAATTTGTTGAACCCGAAAAAGACTCGCAATAAAACCGCGCTCCTCTTTTTACCTGAACATGAAGAACATGAATTGACGCTTCTATATTTTCAATACCTACTAAAAGAAGAAGGATTTCATTGCATTTATCTAGGCAAGCAAGTTCCACTCGACGATCTTGCACAAACAGTGGATCAAATCAAACCCGATTTGGTGATCACCAATTTGATTGCACGCATTCAAACCAAAGAAGTCCCTCATTTTTTTACCCGACTTTTGGAAAGTTGCAAGCAATCCGAAATTCGTTTGGCTGGCTCGTTTGTAGCGGAAATTAGGGAATATATCCCACAAGAGATAATTATTGTGAGCTCCGAAAAGGAACTCCTCGCTTAATTTTTATTGTTTAACTATTTAAAGAAAAGGTTAAACAATATTGTAATATCATTAAGATATTTTGATACATTTGTGTTAGTTAAAATCGAATGAAAAAGATAGGAATTATTGGTGCTGGACTTTCAAGTCTTTATGCCTCTTGTTATTTAGCAAAGGCTGGCTATCGCGTGGAAGTGTATGAGAAAAACAGCATGTCTGGCGGTCGTTCACAATTTTTTGAGACAGACGGTTTTCTATTTGACATGGGACCATCATGGTATTGGATGCCCGAGCTTGTCGACGCGTTGTTCGCCGATTTGAATGAAACACGGTCGGACTATTTTGAATTAAAACGCCTAGATCCAGCTTATCAAGTGCTGTGGAAGGACAAAACCGCCACAAAAATTCCAGCTTCGAAATCAGATTTGTATGCACTTTTCGACGAATTTGAGCCAAACGGCGGTGAAAAATTAAAACGTTTTTTGGCTGATGCAAAAATCAAATATGACATTGCAACGGAGTCATTCCTGGAAAATCCAGGTTTGAAAGTCGGAGAAATTCTTAAAATGAGTGTACTTAAAAACGCGCTCAAACTGGATGTTTTCAAATCTGTCGAAAAAGACGTCGCAAGGCGGTTCACTTCGGAAAAGGCACGAAGCATTTTAAATTTCCCTGTACTCTTTCTCGGTGAAATGCCGAGCAATATCCCGTCGCTTTACACCTTGATGAACTATGCCGATTTGGAATTGGGGACATGGTATCCCGAAGGTGGAATGCATGCCCTAGCGAAGGCACTAGAAACGATTGCTCTCAAAGAAGGTGTTGTGTTTCACTACGGTTCGCCAGTGGATGAAATTGTTGTGGAAGCTAGTCGCGCAACCGGATTAAAAGTAAACGGTCAAATTCACACATTCGATGCCATTGTTGGTGGTGGCGATTATCATCACATTGAGCAAACCTTAATTCCTGCTGCATTTAGACGGTACTCTTCAGCTTATTGGGACAAACGAAAACTCGCACCAAGTTCATTGATTTTTTACCTCGGTATTAGCAAAAAAATTCCGGGATTGGAGCATCACAACTTATTTTTTGACGAAGATTTGACCGCCCATGGTAAGGAAATTTACGATCAACCCAAATGGCCTTCGAAACCATTGTTTTATTCATCTGCGCCCTCTAAAACGGATGAAAATGTAGCCCCAACGGGTCAAGAAAACATGTTTATCCTCATGCCATTGGCGCCTGATTTAGAGGATTCCGAGGAAATTCGAGAACGGTATTTCAAGATCATCATGGACCGCATGGAAGAACGCTGTGGAACGAGTATTGCAGATTGCGTGGTCTATAAACGTTCGTTTTGCATCGCCGATTTTAAAAGCGAATACAATTCGTTCAAAGGAAATGCGTACGGCTTGGCGAATACGCTAATGCAAACAGCGAATTTAAAACCCAAAATGCAATCAAAATTGAAGAATGTATTTTTCTGCGGCCAGCTAACAGTTCCAGGTCCAGGCATTCCACCAGCGTTAATTTCTGGGAAAATAGCCGCTAAACAATTAATGAAATTACTATGAGAACAATTTTCGATACTTATGCTTTCAAAGCTTCGAAATATGTGACAAAAGCATATAGTACATCTTTCTATGCAGGAGTTCGATTCTTGGATGCAAAGATTCGCGATGACATACATGGAATTTATGGTTTTGTGCGCTTCGCAGATGAAATTGTGGATACATTTCACGAACACGATAAAGAAGTGCTTTTGGAAGAATTTATCAAGGAAACGTATGCCGCGATTGATCGAAAAATTTCGTTGAATCCCATTTTGCATTCGTTTCAAATGGTGGTCAACAAATACAACATTGATCGTTCGCTAATCGATCAATTTTTGTACAGCATGCGCATGGACTTAAATCCTGTTGAATATAACCAAGAAAAATTTGAAGAATACATCCTCGGCTCCGCTGAAGTGGTTGGCTTGATGTGCTTGAAAGTCTTTGTTTATGGAGACGAAGACGAGTATTTACGCTTAAAACCTTTCGCCATGAAGCTGGGGTCCGCTTTCCAGAAAATCAACTTCCTGCGTGACATGAAAGCAGATTTTCAAGGTCTTGGGCGGACCTATTTCCCAGGAATTGACATGAACGGGCTGACGAGTGAGGAAAAGCAAAAAATTGAGGAAGATATTCAAGCAGAATTCGATGAAGCCTTTATTGGAATCAAACAACTGCCAAAAGCTTCGCGATTGGGGGTGTATGTGAGTTTTGTCTACTATACCAAATTGCTTCGGAAAATCAAACGAACAACGGCACACGAATTAATGGAATCCAGAATTAGTGTGCACAAAAATGTAAAAATGCTGTTGCTCGCCAAATCGTATGTGCGCAACTCTATGAATATCCTTTAGTCGATGGAAAAAGTCATTTTAGTCAACGAATTGGACGAAGTTATAGGTGAAATGGAAAAAATGGAAGCCCACGAAAAGGGCATTCTCCACCGCGCCTTTTCTGTCTTTATATTTAATGACCAAAACGAATTATTGCTTCAAAAAAGAGCATCTGCGAAGTATCATTCTGGTGGACTTTGGTCAAATTCGTGTTGCAGTCACCCGCGTACAGGTGAACACGTTGTGGACGCAGGAATCCGACGCTTGTCAGAAGAATTGGGTTTTACTGTGCCACTTGAAGCCTCGTTCTCCTTTATTTATGAGGCGAAATTGGAAAATGATCTCATCGAACATGAACTGGACCATGTGCTAATCGGCCGGTATTCTGGCGTTCCTATCATGAATCCAGATGAAGTTGAAGATTGGAAATACATTGGCCTCAATGCACTCGCCGCGGACATGAAGCATCATCCAGAAGTATATACCGTTTGGTTTCGAATCATCTTTGATCGCGTGCGAACCGAGTTAGAACAATCCATTTCCTTGTCATGAGCAGTCGAGGAATCCTTAGAGGTCAACAAGGTATTCGATTGGTAATCGCCATTCTGCTACTCTTCCACTGTATTGGACTTGTCATCATGCTAACAAGCGAAGACGGTGCACAACTCTCCTACTTGAATTTAGCTCTCTGTGGAATTCTGTTATTTTTATCCGAAGCCAATTACGTCAAAGCCATGCTTCCACTTCTGGTGATCTTTGTGGGTGGATTTGTGGTGGAATACATTGGCGTTCACACGGGATTGCTCTTCGGAAATTACCAATATGGTGCCTCGCTTGGACCAAAATTTGAGCAAATCCCACTCATTATCGGGATCAATTGGTACTGCATTGTCTTGGCAAGTTCAGCGCTTGTTCACTCCTTGAATGTGCACATTCTGGTAAAATCAATTCTTGCAGGAGCACTGAGTACTGGACTCGATTATATCATCGAGCCTGTTGCGGTGAAATTGGATTTTTGGAAGTGGGACGGCGGCCTGATACCCGTTTGGAACTACATCTGTTGGTTCGGATTTGCGAGCATTTTCGCTTTCATCTATTTCAAATTTAGTCCAACAAAAAATAAACCTGCACAATCCTTGTTCCTTATTTGGCTCGTGTTCTTTACAATTCTTACCTTCGCATTATGATTGTTGCTCTCGCTTTAATACTCGCATTTTGTATCATGGAATTTGCCGCATGGTCTGCGCACAAATACCTCATGCACGGTTTGTTGTGGCCAGTACACGAAGATCATCATCAAGTTACTGGAAAGATCTTTCAAAAAAACGATCTCTTTTTCCTGATTTTTGCTATTCCTTCATGGCTTTGCATCATGTTGGGATTCATATACGCAGTGCCATTTTCAATCGGATTCGGTTTCGGAATCGCATTGTATGGATTGGTTTACTTTCTAGTGCATGACGTACTGATTCACAGAAGGTTCAAATGGTTCGATAAAACCAATAACGCCTATTTCAGAGCCATTCGCAAGGCGCATAAAATTCACCACAAAAAAATGGGCAAAGAGGACGGCGAATGTTTCGGGATGCTTGTTGTTCCTAGGAAATATTTCAACACATGAAAGGGCTCTACCTCCTGCTTGATGTTTTAACGCTCTTCTTTCCATTTTTGATGAGTTTCGATCAACGCGTTCATTACTTCAGTAAATGGCTTTCCGTTTTTATCGCTACTTTTTTTGTTGCAGTGCCATTTCTTGTGTGGGATGTTTTTTTTACAAAAAATGGTGTTTGGGGATTCAACGATGACTACCTGGTAGGTCTAAAAATCGCCGAGCTTCCCATTGAAGAAATTTTGTTCTTTTTTGTGGTACCCTTTGCCTGTGTGTTCATCTATGAGTGTGCGAAATATTATCTCCAAAACATTTCATTCAACTCCTTGAACCGCATCATTTGTTTTGCTATTCCCATTTATGGATTGATTCTCTCTCTCCTTGAACCCGTTGGCTGGTATACCCTAAGCGTTGTCATCTCATCGGGAATTGTGCTATTCTTTTGGCTGAGACAGATCCACTTGAACTTTATTGGAATTTCCTTTGTGATCAGCTTGATCCCTTTTCTGGGTGTGAACGGCGTTTTAACTGGTGGAGTAACTAGCTCACCGGTTGTATGGTATTCAGAAGCACATAAAGTGACTCTGCGCATTTGGACCATTCCCATGGAAGATGTACTTTATAGCTTCACATTGATCGTTAGTGTCATTCTTTTATATGAATACATCCATAAAAAACGTCGTGCATGAAGCGCATTGGCTTGATGTCTGATACCCATGGATTTATCGACCCGAAAATCTACGAATACTTCAAAGAAGTGGATGAAATTTGGCACGCAGGTGATGTGGGCGATGTTTCAGTAATCGATGAACTCCGAAAATTTAAACCTTTAAAAGGAGTGTTTGGAAACATTGACAGTACAGACGTTCGCATGGAATTTCCGGAATTTTGCCGATTTCATTGCGAAGACGTTGAAGTGTTGATCACCCATATCGGTGGAAAGCCAGGGAAATACAGTAAACCCGCCCACGACGAATTAGCAGCTAACGGTGCTCCGAAATTGTTCATTTGTGGACATTCTCATATCCTTCTGGTGAAATTTGATCCGCGCTATAACATGTTGTGGATGAACCCAGGAGCTTGTGGAATTAAAGGATTTCATCAAGTGAAAACGATCTTACGCTTCTCGATCACGGCAGATCGTATCCACGATTTAGAAGTCATCGAATTAGGCGTGCGAATTTAGTGGATGATGAAGGCTGGATTGTAAAATCGGACCATATACTGACAAGAAAATAGTAGGCATTGATAAAAAGGTTGAGCAAAATAAAATTTTTAGAATTACTTTGCGTTAGCACATTATGAAAATTAAAATTCTTCTATTTTCTCTACTTGGACTTCCGACGGTTTATGCTCAAACCGGTGGAGAAACGGCTTTTCCATTTCTTGATTTACAGTACAATGCGCGTGACGCAGGTTTAGGAGGTAATTTCATTACGGGTTACGGTAAAGACATTAGCATGGGCATTCTCAACCCATCCCTACTCAACGATGAAATGGAAAAAGGAGCAAGCGTTAGTCAAGCACTTCATCCTGGTGGAATCAATCATGGAATGTTCAATTACGGCTTTGGACTGAAGGATCATGGAACAATGTCTGCCTATGTTAAGTATGTTGACTATGGGAAATTTGAACGCACAAGTATTAATGGCATTTCAGAAGGAACGTTTAGTCCATTTGAAATGATTGCTGGGGCTGGTTTTGGGAGACAGTTGAATCCACGACTTTCCGTTGGGGCAAATGCCAATTTCATATTTTCGCAGCTCGAATCGTATACAAGTATTGGCGCGAGCATTGACCTTGCTGGTACCTATCATCATGAAGAAAAAGGATTTTTAGCAACCGTGTTGGTGAAAAATTTCGGGTATCAATTCAAGGCACATACAAAAGGCAACCAGGATCCGCTTCCCGTTGAATTTCAGCTGGCCGCAGCCTACAAGTTGCCACATGCCCCGTTTCGACTCACATTGCTTGCACATCACCTAAACAAATGGGACATCACATACAGTGATCCAAATCTCGAACCCACTGTAGACCCATTAACCGGAGACACGATCCCTGTTCCAAGAGCAGGATTTTTCCAAAAGCTCGGAAATCACTTTACCTATCAAGTAGAGATCAATCTCTCTAAAACAATACATCTTCGCGCTGGATTCGACTATCATCGTCGACAACAATTAAGCATATCGCAACGACCTGGAGCGGCAGGTTTATCTTTCGGATTGGGATTGAATTTTAACAAATTCAGCCTCGATTATGGATTCTTAATTTATTCTCAAGCAGGGTTTAACAACATTTTAACACTTTCGACAAACCTGTCGAAATGGCGCCGTTAGCGCACTAATTCTGCACTTTTTCGAACTAATTTGTTTATTAACCTAGGCATGTTTATTTCTTTATTGAAACCTTTTCGAAAAAGAATAGTACATTAGTCCAAACCAAACAAATTAAATTTTTATGAAAAAGTCAATTTTAGCGGTTGCAGTTCTTTTGGGAACATCAGCAACATTTGCGCAAGATTTAACATCAGAAAAAGGAGAGAACTACCTACCAGAAGCTGGTGATTGGGCTATCTCAATCGATGCAACTCCATTATTGGGTTATGTTCAAGGTATTTTTGGATCAGAAGGAACAGGTTCGGGA
>JBFYPU010000266.1:0-24807 GCA_041303175.1 Crocinitomicaceae bacterium
TGTCAAACGCTGGTCGTCTTTGCGCAGTAGTGACATTTCTCTGTTGATTTCTAAGGTGCGCTTGCGGAAATATTCGCCCGCTTCTTTGATCTGTGCAACTGTGAGAGTAGATGTGCTCCCCCCCATATCTCGGTTCGTATTCATCACCGCCTTCTCCGCATTGTAGGCATCCATTTCATCACGCACAAACTGCAATTTGTCCTGGAAAATTTCCAAGGAATCCTTTAAAACAGAAATTGTCGGGTTGAATTGTTCGGCTGCTAAAAAATCCATCTCGGTAGAAACAGACACCAAACGATAGGAACCTGTTCCTTTGAACTGAATCGACTTCGGATCCGCGTAGGCAGAAATACCCGTGAACCTCAATTTGTTCCGACCTTTCACAAGTTTAATCGATTGCTTGTGTGTCATTTGTCCTGCTGTTAGGTACAATTTTACTGCGTCAATATTCGTAGAAAGGTCCTGTGAATGAACCGTTTGAGCCATAGAGACGAATGGACTAAGTAGAAGGAAGATCAAAAGTGCTTTCATGTTTAAACTTTTTTTGAACGGTACAACAAACGTGTATTTTCGTTCATTTGTTGAATTTTTAACGTAAAATTATATTATTAACTTTTAATTATATAATTAACAATCTATCTTTGCCGACTAAAATAAATATATGACAGCAGATTTTCTGAGCGAAATTGCTAAAGAATACGGCACACCCATTTATGTTTACGACGCTAATGTAACCATTGAACAGTATAAAAAGTTACAAGCAGCCTTTAATCCACTGGAGGTTCGTTTGCACTATGCGCTCAAAGCCTTGAACAATATCAATATTTTGCGACTCCTTAAGAACGAGGGTTCGGGCTTAGATGCTGTATCCATTCAAGAGATTCAATTGGGACTGCGCGCGGGATTTGCTCCTTCAAAAATCATGTATACCCCGAATTGTGTTTCCTTCGAAGAAATCCAAGAGGCGGTGGATTTAGGCGTTCACATCAACTTAGATAATTTAAGTGTTTTAGAAAAATTTGGAATGACCTACGGCGGCAGCGTACCTGTTTGCATTCGGCTCAATCCGCACATTATGGCTGGTGGTCACGCAAACATTTCCGTTGGGCACATCGACTCAAAATTCGGAATTTCGATTCACCAGTTACGCCACATTTGCCGGATTGTCGATCATTATAAACTGTCTGTGATCGGCTTGCACATGCACACGGGTAGCGACATAGTTGATCCAGACGTATTTCTTCGTGGCGCCGAACTGCTTTACGACGCTGCAGAACTATTCCCAAACTTGAAATTCTTGGATTTCGGAAGCGGATTTAAAGTTCCTTACCAAGACAGTGATCATGTGACGGACATAGCCATTATTGGTCAGCGCATCGCGGAATCCTTTCAGGCCTATTGCACAGCGCATAATCGCGATTTGGAATTGTGGTTTGAACCGGGGAAATTCATCGTCAGTGAAGCTGGCAAATTGCTCGTTTCCACGAACGTTGTGAAACAAACTACTTCGACTGTATTTGTGGGAGTTGATAGTGGCCAAAATCACTTGTTGCGACCGATGTTTTATAACGCGTATCATGCCATCGAGAACATTTCAAATCCAAATGGCGAAAAGAAATTGTACTCTGTGGTCGGCTACATCTGCGAAAGTGACACCTTGGGTCACGACCGTTTACTGAACGAAGTACGCGAAGGGGATTTATTGGCAATTTCAAATGCTGGAGCTTATGGATTTTCGATGAGCAATCAATACAACGCGCGCTTTCGACCAGCGGAAGTGATGCTTTGGAACGGCGAAGCACATCTGATTCGGCGGCGTGAAACCTTAGATGATTTGATACGAACGGAAATTGAGGTAGTTCCTGCGCAAGCAACTGAACGTGTGTCCTTACCGACTATTTAATGTTTTCGAAGAAACGATTGAGGTTGTCATTTTTGAGCAAATCATCGTCGCCCAAAATCAAAATGCGTTTGCATTTGTTGGTATCGGCCCAAATTCTGAAGCTATTGATTGCTACTTGAAGTGTTCCGTTGAGGTCAATTTTTTGAGCAGGGATGTGTTTACGATCAAAAATGGCATGCATTTCCGCGAAATCTTTACGAATATCTTGATTTTCGTTGATCAAAAGAATGCCATTTGCCGTTTCGTCTTCGCTCGTTTTGTACTCGTACGAAACAACTTCTACACCCTTCTGCTCCGCCCATTCTCGAATAAATGAACCAAATTTTCCCTCGTCCTTTAATAAAATCGTTTCCAGTATCATTCTCACATTATCTTAATCGCTGATCAGTAAATTGCACCGGTTAGCGAACGCAAATATAACCAATTCGATGAAATGCTTTAACGTGCGAATAAGAAATCGTTACTTAATTGCTGCAATTAACGGTTAACGTTTGTTGATTCATCGAAAATCCAAATTCCGCAACTAGCTTCCGTACATCATTAGGTATGCTTTCAGAAAAGGATTCAAATCGCCATCGAGCACAGGATCGATATTTCCCGTTTCAAATCCCGTTCGCACGTCCTTGATCAATTTATAAGGGTGGAGTACATAATTTCGTATTTGCGAGCCCCATTCAATTTTCTTCTTATCCGCTTCAATTTCAGCTCTTTTTTCCATTCGAGCGCGCAATTCGAGTTCATATAACTGTGAACGAAGTAATTGGAGAGCCTTTTCCTTATTCGCAAGTTGCGAGCGTGATTCCGAATTCTCAATAATAATTCCACTTGGTGCGTGCCGAAGCCTCACCGCAGTTTCCACCTTGTTGACATTTTGACCACCAGCCCCTCCTGAACGAAACGTTTCGAAGGTCACATCAGCAGGATTGATATGGATATCGATGGAATCATCTACGAGCGGATACACATATACAGAAGCAAAAGACGTATGGCGTTTCGCATTGGAATCGAACGGAGAAATGCGCACCAAACGATGTACACCATTCTCACCTTTAAGATAACCAAATGCAAAATCACCCTCAAATTCAATGGTAACGGTTTTAATTCCAGCCACATCACCACCTTGGTAATTCAGCTCCTTTATTTTATAGCCATTTTTCTGACCCCACATTGAATACATCCGCATGAGCATCGACGCCCAATCGCAACTTTCTGTACCGCCAGCTCCAGAAGTAATTTGCAACACCGCATTCAATGCATCTTCCTCGCCCGAAAGCATATTTTTCAACTCCAAAGCTTCTACCGCAGCCACCAATGAAGCATGTTGCTCGTCCACTTCCCCTTCTTCAGCCTCACCTTCCTTGGCAAATTCATACAACACTTCAACATCGCTAAAGCGGGACATCAGATCATCATAGCCGCCAACCCAAAATTTCAATCCGCGGATTTGCTTCATGTGAGCCTCCGCTTTTTTGGGATCATTCCAAAAGTCTGGATCTTGGGTTTTGATTTCCTCCTCCTTGAGCTGTTCGCGTTTTTCGTTCACGAGTAGATATGCACCAATTTGCACGATTCGCTCCTTCAATTCTTTTAATTGATCCTGATTTATCATGCTGCAAAATTAGTTAAAAAGATTTCAGATTTGTTTAGAACTAATCACATGACAAGAATCAAAGGGTGTGAAAAAATCTTAACTTTGCGGTCAAAATTTATTGAAATGAACATTCCAAACAATCTTAAGTACACAAAGGATCACGAATGGGTGAGTATCGATGGGGATATTGCCACAGTAGGCATTACAGATTTTGCACAAAGTGAATTGGGCGATATCGTTTATGTTGAAATCGAAACTGAGGGCGAAACGCTTAACAAAGAAGATGTGTTTGGATCTGTTGAAGCGGTGAAAACGGTATCTGATTTGTTTATGCCATTATCTGGAGAAATCATTGAGTTGAACCCGGAGTTGGATGCTGCGCCTGAAACATTGAACAGTGATCCATACAAAGCAGGGTGGATGATCAAAATTCGCTGCTCGGATCTTTCCGAATTGGATCAATTATTGGACGCTGAAGCATATTCTGCGGTAGTCGCTTAGATTTAGCAGCACCATTCTCGATCTACACTAAAGTCGAGATTTGTATTTTGAAATAGATCTTGGCGTAAAAAGATATGGTGCGAGTGATTGTACTCAGACGCTCGTCGAAACGGAAACAGTTCGTTGAGCATCCTGGTCTAAATATTGATTATTCGGCACGAACTTTGTATGTTTTATTTCATATATTTACAACCTAATTCAATGCGTTATGGAATTAAAGAAAACTGAAGAAGCGAGTAATGATCGCCTAAGATACCCAATGATCTTCGTTGGAGTCTTATTTGCTGGAAGCTTGGTTCTGGCTTCGTTTACCTACTCTGCACCGAAAGAACTTAAAGCGGCGACAGATATAGCAGTGCAAACGGATGACCAAACATTGGAAGTTCAAGACAAGGTGGAACAACCAAAAGAAACTCCTCAAACAGAAACAGTGGATGCAACGCCTCCGCCTCAAGAAGTTATTGTTGAGGAGAAAACAGAGGAGAAACCACCTGCAAGAGATGTTGCACCACCACCTCCACCTCCGCCCCCTGGTCCAACAACGACGGCAAAAATCGACGTGGAAATTGTTGAATTTCCAGATGTTGAAGCAAGTTTTGTTGGTGGAGCTGCTGCCATGAAAAAATGGATTCAAGAAAATGTAGTTTATCCTGAAATTTCGCGTGAATTGGGAGATCAAGGACGTGTATACGTTTCATTCGTTGTTGAACAAGATGGCTCGATTACAGGAATTGATATTCCACGTTCATTGACAGTCGAATTGGATAGAGAAGCTAAACGTCTCGTACGAGAAATGCCAAAATGGACTCCTGGTTCAGTAAAAGGCGAGAATGTTCGTTCACGTTGCCGATTGCCAATTACATTTACTTTGGCGAATTAATAGTAGATTTTACGTGATCGTTCACGTACTAAAAATACAAAAGCCCCGACATGTATCGTCGGGGCTTTTTTTATGTTCTAGCGTTTCGTCTCAATAAGTCGACGATGCACCACCAATATTTTCGATTGGATGCCACGTCGTTTTCACTTCTTGGAAATCGGAAATAAGGTAGATGTTCTGACTTGCTTCCTCCATCCAATTTTGGTGATATGCACGAACACGTTTAAGATTATCAACCGCATTGAGTTGGATAGATTTTAAGATTGCCGCGTCATTGCCTGAATATGCGATTGCGTTTACATCCATGTGAGTAGAAAGTGGTGCAATTAGTTCAGAATGTTTACCCGTGAGAATGTTAACAACACCCCCTGGTAAATCCGATGAATTCAGCACCTCGGCAAAAGTAACAGCACATAAGGGCAAATGCTCGTCAGCCAGCACAACGCAAGCATTTCCACCTGTAATCACTGGCGCAACAATTGAGATCAAATCAATCAATGAGGTTTGATTTCCCGCAACTATACCGACAACACCCGTTGGTTCGTAAGTCGAGAAGTTGAAATGAGACGAAGCAACAGGATTAACGCTGCTCAACACTTGCACAAACTTATCGCACCAACCTGAATAATAGATCAGTCGGTCAATCGCCAAATTCACTTCCGTTTCAGCATCCGCGCGATTTGCACCTTGAAACATGAGTTCATCGACAAACTGCGCGCGCCGTCCTTCCAACATTTCAGCCATTCGGTATAGAATTTGACTTCGGTTGAATGCAGCCCGTTCGGACCAATCTCCGAACGCTTTTCTAGCGGCAACTACAGCATTTCTCACATCTTTTCGAGAAGAAAGGCAGATATTACCCAAGGATTCCCCTTGCCCATTACTTGGTGAATAATAACGTCCTGATTCCGTTCTTGGAAACTTTCCGCCGATGTATATTTTATAGGTTTTCAATACTTCTAGTCGTTCCATCTTAGCTCAATTTTAAATACGCCTCAAGACCATGAAGTCCACCTTCACGACCAAATCCACTTTCTTTGTACCCTCCAAATGGGGAAGCTGGATCAAATTTATTGTAGGTATTTGCCCAAACAACTCCGGCGCGCAATTTTGTGGTCAAATTAAAAATCCGTGAACCTTTATCTGTCCACACCCCCGCTGCCAATCCAAACGCCGTATTGTTCGCTTTTTGAATCACTTCGTCCACGGTGCGAAAGGTTTGGATAGCTAGAACTGGCCCAAATATTTCTTCTTGCACCAATCTACTCGACTGGGCAACATTCAGGAATAAGGTTGGACGGCAATAGTATCCGTTTTTTGGAATCTCGCACTGGCTTTGATACATCTCTGCGCCTTCGGCTTGACCGATTTTTAGGTATCCATTGATCACATCAAGTTGTTCTTTCGAGTTGATTGCTCCAATATCTGTGTTCTTATCTAGCGGATTTCCAACGATTAAGGATTTCATTCGATGCTTCAATTTTTCGATCACCTTATCAGCAACTCCTTCTTGAATAAACAAGCGTGACCCTGCACAACATACATGTCCTTGATTGAAGAAAATTCCATTGATAATCCCTTCAACTGCTTGATCAAGCGGTGCATCGTCCATAATAATATTGGCAGACTTTCCTCCCAATTCGAGCGTCGCTTTTTTCTGGGTTCCAGCAAGCGAGCGTTGAATGATCTTTCCTACGGCCGTTGAACCCGTGAATGCAATTTTATCCACACCCGGGTGATTCACAATTGCCGCACCTGTATCTCCAAAGCCTGTCACAATGTTAACCACGCCAGGAGGCAAACCAGCATCATGAAAGAGTTCAGCCAATTTCAAAGCTGTAAGCGGAGTCGATTCAGCGGGCTTAAGCACCACTGTATTTCCCGTCGCCAAGGCCGGAGCAATTTTCCAAGCAGCCATCAACAGTGGGAAATTCCAAGGGATAATTTGTCCAGCCACACCAAGGGCTTCAATTTTTCGATTTGGGAAAGCGTATTCCAATTTATCTGCCCAGCCGGCATTGTAGAAAAAATGATTACATGCGAGCGGAACATCCACATCACGTGATTCACGAATTGTTTTTCCAGCGTCCAAAGATTCGATGACAGCAAACTCACGAGCGCGTTCCTGCATGAGGCGCGCGATTCTATAGATGTACTTTGCCCGTTCACTTGGTGATGTTTTGGACCAAACATCGTTGTAGGCATTTCGGGCAGCGTTCACGGCATTATCCACATCTGCTTCATTCGCATGTGCTATTTCAGCAAGCACCTCTTCATTGGCAGGATTGATGGTTTTGAAATAGGTGTTCGAAGATGGTTTCACCCATTCTCCGTTAATATAAAGGTCGTATCGTTTTTTCAAATCGACATGAGACGTGCTTTCGATTGAAGGAGAGTAGTCCCACCCCGTCACGTTTTGTTTAGGATCTTTTTTCGCCATAATTAATCAATTGAGAAATAATCCGAAGATTGATACACTCCTGTTTCAGCTTTTAGGATTTGCATGAGGACATCATTTGCGAGGCTGCTTGCACCAAATCGGAACCATTCGTTGTTTAGCCAATCATTTCCGAGGGTTTCTTTAACCATCACCAAATTGTGAAGGGCTAATTTTGACGTTGAAATTCCACCAGCGGGTTTCATACCCACCATTCTACCCGTCTCCAAGTGATAATCTCTAATGGCCTCAAGCATCGTGTAGGTCACTTGCATGGTTGCCGCGGGTTGAATTTTTCCTGTAGATGTTTTGATGAAATCGGCACCTGCAAACATGGCAATATCGCTTGCCCGACGCACATTGTCTAATGTTACCAATTCACCCGTTTCCAATATCACTTTTAAGCGAGCCGTTCCGCATGCTTCTTTGATTGCTGCAATTTCATCGAACACAAACGAATAGTCTCCCATGAGAAATTTTCCACGAGAAATGACCATGTCGATCTCGTCTGCGCCTTCATCAACGGCAAATTTAGTGTCCCGAAGTTTTACGTCCAATGGAGCTTGTCCACTCGGGAAAGCTGTTGATACAGATGCAACTTTCACACCACTTCCACGCACTTCATTTTTGGCAATTTTCACCATGGATGGATAAACGCAAACCGCTGCAACGGTTGGTAATCCCTGGTGCGCATCGTGTAAGTGCATGGCTTTGTAACACATTTGTTTCACTTTTCCAGGCGTATCCTTACCCTCGAGCGTTGTTAGATCAATCATACTTAAAGCCAATCTTAGCCCTTGCATTTTTGATTCATCTTTGATGCTTCTAGTTTGAAATCGTGCGACACGTTCCTCAACGCCAACCTTATCAATTGTTGGCGATTGCCTGAAATCAGTAGGTTCCAATCGACCCTTCTTTTCCATAGGTTCTTGATTATTCATTCAAATATAGGTAAACCGATTTTGTAAGCACAAAAAAAGGCTCCATATTGGAGCCTTTTTCTTGATTTTCTAGTTTATTAGAGTTGACCATCTGAATGATACACTCCTTTTTTGAAGACTCTAACTTTTAGTAAGATTCCGTCAGAATCATAGACATACACTTTTCCATCCCATAGACGTCCATTTCGGAACTCTCCATCTTGACTAATTTCGTCTTCCTCGTTGTACACTTTGTTGTAGCCATTTGCTTTGAACGGTGTGCCTTTTGTTCGAGGAACTGAAATTTTTGGTGCTGCCTCTGTTGAAGCATCAGGGTCTATGCTTTTAACGGGGGCACTGACCATTTCTTTTTGTTCCGACTTTTGAATTGATCCATCTGCAGCATAATAGATGATTTCTTTGATGTCACCATTTTCAAAATAACGGATTGCTTTTCCGGATGGAACTCCATTCTGTGCTTCGTAGACGAACTCTTCCTGACCATTCGCGTAGAAATATTTCACAGTTCCCTGTTCTTTCCCTTCGCTATTGAAATTCGCATCATATTCAAGCACGCCATTGCTGTGCCATCTTTTGAGCGAGCCCGCATATTTGTTGCGAACGAAAGTGCCATCTTCGCGTACTTTTCCGTCAGGCCAATATTTCACATATGGACCACTAGGGCGATTATTCTCGTAGTTCCCTTTTAATTTTGGTGTTTTACCATCACTGTGGTACTTCACCCATTCGCCTTCTTTGCGATCATCAACATAGGTTCCCTCTTCAACTTTCCCCTCTGAAGGAATCCCTTCGGATGGGCGATCTTTTCCAAGATAAACCCATTTACCTTGTTTCTTCCCATCAACCGTTTGATTCAATCCCCCTTGGTCGCCAATGTCCATGCCACTAGCCATTGCTGTCCCTCCTATGAACGCAACGAAGATAAATGTTAAGAATTGTCTTAATGCCATAACAAAGTTATTTCAACGTTTTTTGGAGTATAATAGTATTTCAAGTTCTAGTTAAACGAATATACAAAGTCTACATGACACGGCAAACTTAAAAATAAATAAATTCGTCAAAACCTAACTTTTCTTCGACTAAACCCCAAATCTGATTGTAAAAATCAAACAAGCCGTTTAATATGTATACATTACGTTAATAATTCAACATTGACGTGTTCAATCATAACCTTCACGAGATCAGGTAATTTATAGGCTTCTTTCCACCCCCAATCGCTTCGTGCATCAGAATCATCAATGGACCCAGGCCACGAATCTGCGATGGCTTGTCGAAAATCGGGTTCGTATTCTATCGTAAAGCTAGGTATGGTCTCTTGGATCGCTGCAGCTATCTCTTCTGGCGTGAAATCACAGCCACTCAAATTGTAGGACGATCGGATCTTAATTTGTTCCTTTGGAGCTTCCATAAGATCCAGCGTGGCGCGGATTGCGTCTTCCATGAACATCATGGGTAGACGTGTATCTTTCTTCAAAAAACAGGTAAAATGATTGCCCAATTTTGCCTGATAGAATATATCCACCGCATAATCTGTTGTTCCACCTCCAGGCAAACTTGTATATGAAATAAGTCCTGGATAGCGGATGCTTCGAACATCCACACCAAATTTATTGAAATAGTATTCGCACCAGCGCTCTCCAGCTTGCTTAGAGATTCCATAGACGGTGCTCGGTTCCATGACGGTTCGTTGTGGCGTATTTACGCGTGGAGTTGTTGGACCAAACACCGCGATTGAGCTCGGCCAAAAAATCTTTTCTATGTGTCCTTCCTTAGCCAGATCCAAAATGGTAAAAAGTCCTTCCATGTTCAGTTTCCATGCAAAGTCAGGGTGCTTTTCTGCGGTTGCAGACAGCAATGCTGCTAGCAGATATACTTCCGTAATTTTCTCTGAAATAATATAGGACCGCACGGCTTCCCGATCCAATGCATCGAGCTGAACATAGGGCCCGTTTTTCAAAGAATCAGGACACTCACTTTTCACGTCAGCTGCGATGGCATTTGCGTTTCCGAGTTTTTCTCGGAGCCGCATTACCAGTTCCGTTCCAATTTGCCCACCTGCACCAATGACCAATACTTTTCTCATATACCTACACGTTTACTTCCACAAATAGAGGGATAATTTAACGAAAAACCTATATTGTTGATTCTTTTTTTTAGGATTCTAAGATTCCTGATCAAGGTCATTTTTATTGCCGTTGCGGAATCAGTATATTTGCCTGAAATGTGAAAATCATGTGGTCCGAACTCAGTCTATTTCTTCAATTTCTCATAAAACGAAATCCAGAGTGATTCGCAATGATTTATGAATGAACTGAGTTTTAAATTAATATAGAATCGTATATGCCATTTTATCATAGGCTGGGGGTAATTCCTCCAAAACGTCATACCGTTTTCCGCAAAGCGAACGGAGATTTACACCAAGAACAACTATTTGGAACCATTGGTTTTGACGGGATGTCGTCCTTACTTTATCACCTTTATCCCCCTACACAGGTTGCTCGGTTCGAAGGAAGCATCGATCTTAATCCTGAAGTTGCGGTTGAAAAACAACTACAAAAACGTAGTTTTCAGGGCTATCAAGTGAAACCTGTTGACGATTATTTAGAGAGTAGAGTTCCCGTCTTGGTGAACAGTGATTGCCACATCGTCTTGGCATCTCCAAAGAAATCATTGCGTGATTATTTTTATAAAAATGCAGATTGCGACGAAGTGATATTTATTCACGAAGGCTCAGGAACTTTGCGCACGCAACTCGGGAATATTGAATTTTCATATGGTGATTATTTGGTGATTCCACGCGGAATGATTTACCAAATTGATTTCAATACGGAGTCGAATCGTTTGTTTATCATCGAGTCGTTTCATCCAGTTTATACACCGAAGCGTTACCGCAACTATTTTGGACAACTGTTGGAACATTCACCATTTTGTGAGCGCGATATTCGAACCCCGCAAAATCTTGAAACGCACGATGAACAAGGTGAATTTCGGGTAAAAATCAAGAAAGAAGGTATTTTGTACACCTATGTCTACACTTCGCATCCCTTTGATGTAGTTGGTTGGGATGGTTACAATTTTCCTTACGCTTTTTCTATCCACAATTTCGAACCGATTACTGGAAGGGTGCATCAGCCGCCGCCAGTGCATCAAACCTTTGAGACAGGTGCATTTGTGATTTGTTCATTTGTTCCGCGACTTTATGACTACCATCCTGATTCCATTCCAGCGCCGTATCATCATAGCAACATTGATTCGGATGAAGTCCTCTACTACGTAGATGGCGATTTTATGAGCCGAAACAATGTGGAACGCGGTCAAATTACCTTGCATCCCGGGGGAATTCCTCACGGACCTCATCCAGGGGCGTACGAAAGAAGTATCGGCAAAAAAGAAACACAGGAACTTGCGGTAATGGTGGATACCTTTAAACCACTCAAATTAACAAAACAAGCTTTAGAAATAGAATCGGAAGATTACTACCAATCTTGGATTCATTAAAAAAACAGTATGGCAAAAGATATACAAAACGTAGATTACGGATTAGAAAAAATATTTGCAGGAGCGCAAGACTTCCTACCACTTTTGGGTACAGATTACGTTGAATTTTATGTGGGTAACGCGAAGCAAGCGGCTCATTTTTACAAGACAGCGTTTGGATTTCAATCCTACGCGTACCGGGGGTTGGAAACGGGTTCAAAGGATTCGGTTTCGTATGTTCTCACGCAGGATAAAATTAAGTTGATTTTAACCACTCCATTGACGTCGAGTTCACCGATCAATGATCACATTGTGAAACATGGCGACGGTGTGAAAGTTGTGGCACTATGGGTGGAGGACGCGCGCAGTGCTTACGAAGAAACAACGAAGCGCGGGGCAAAATCCTATATGGAACCGACAGTAGAAAAAGATGAGCACGGTGAAGTTGTTCGCGCTGGAATTCATACATACGGTGAAACGGTTCACATTTTCGTGGAGCGCAAGAACTACAATGGAACGTTTTTACCTGGTTTTCGCAAATGGGAATCGGATTACAACCCTGAGCCAGTTGGGTTGAAATACATCGACCACATGGTTGGAAACGTGGGCTGGAATGAAATGAATGTGTGGGTGAAATGGTACGAAGATGTGATGGGATTTGAAAATTTCCTTTCGTTTGACGACAAACAAATTACAACGGAATATTCTGCGCTCATGAGTAAAGTGATGAGCAACGGCAACGGAAGAATTAAATTCCCGATCAACGAGCCAGCGGAGGGCAAGAAGAAATCACAAATTGAAGAATACCTTGATTTTTACGAAAGTCCCGGGGTGCAGCACATTGCGGTTGCGACCAATGACATTCTATCCACGGTTTCTGAAATGCGTAAACGCGGCGTGGAATTTTTGAGCACACCGCCAGACGAGTACTACAACGAGGTGCCGAATCGATTGTTGGCGCACGACCACAAATTGAACGAGGACATCAATGCATTGAAGAAACTCGGAATCATGATCGATGCAGACGAAGAAGGTTATTTGTTGCAAATTTTCACGAAACCGGTTGAGGACCGTCCAACGTTGTTCTTTGAGATCATTCAACGCATGGGTGCGCGTGGTTTTGGCGCTGGTAACTTCAAAGCACTTTTTGAAGCAATTGAGCGCGAACAAGAAAAACGAGGAACGCTTTAATTCGATATTAACCTACTACACAAATCGGGAGATTCAGATGAGTCTTCCGATTTTTTTTTTATCCATTTCGCCTAGACCCCTAACGATTCTTTCAACGGCCCATAAGCACTTCGACTGATCGGAATCCGTTTTCCGTTTCTCAAAACGGCGCGGTAACTGTTTTTTTCGAACGGTTCTATGCCTGTTAATTCATTCAAATTCAGGAGAAATGAGCGATGGATCCGCACAAATTGACGCGCGTCCAATGTGGTTTCGTAATAATTCAAGGTCTTTTTCTTGAGGTGCGTTTTTTCGTTTGTGTGCACTTTCACGTAATCGTCATAGGCTTCTAGAAACAGCACATCCTGGATAGGGATAATTTTAATGGTGCTTCCGTCTTTGATCACGATCCGCAAATGTTCGTCCGGTTGTTTGGCGATTTCACCAAAAGCGGGAGATGAGGGCGTCGTTTTCACTGTTGCTTTCCATTTTTCCAACGCTTGATCAAATCGCTGATCTGAAAATGGTTTGAGTAAGTAATCGACAGCGAATGTTTCAAAGGCCTTGAGTGCATATTCATCAAACGCGGTGGTAAAGATCACAGAAATGGGTTCATCCACGAGTTCAAGCATTTCAAATCCATTGATTTTTGGCATTTGTACGTCCAGAAATACGAGATCGGGTTTGAGCGCATCTATGGATTTCAAACCTTCGTAGCCGTTGGCACATTCGCCAACTATTTCATAGCCTTCGCGCTCAGAGAGGAAACTGCGAACAATGGATCGCGCGAGTGGTTCATCGTCAATTATCAATACTTTAATCATGTCTGCGGAATAATTAAATGCGTTGTGAACTGTCCATTTTCAGTGCTTGTTGCCAGAAGTTGTTGTTGACCAAAAAGGAGAAATAATTTTTTTCGAATGGAATTTAGCCCGTAACCTGTTCCGGCAGAAGCTCTTTGCGCCTCTTCATCGAATGGATTGATCACCCACACATGAATGGCTTCGTCGGTTTTTTCGATGGAAACGCGAATTTCAACCAGATCCAATGAACCGTAGAGTCCATATTTGATCGCATTTTCGATAATGGGTTGAAGAATCAAAGCAGGAACATTCAGCGGTAAACAAGCTTCATCTATGGTGTAGGCAACATTCAAGCGATCTCCAAACCGAATTTGCTCGATGGCAACATAGCGTTGTAAATGATCCATTTCCTCCTGTAAGGGAATCAATTTTCGGGGATCATCTTGCACGGATTTGCGCATGTAATCAGAAAGGAGATGAATCATTTCCCGCGCCTTTTTGGGATCGGAAACGGTGAGAGCACTGATGGAATTCAAACTGTTGAACAAGAAATGGGGTTTCAATTTTTCCTGAAGGCCATTTAACTCAATCCGAATGGCTTCGCGTTCTTTTTCTATGGCATAAGCCTGAATGCGTTGCACGTGAAAATGCTCTTGGTCGATCCACAATACCGCTGTGATCAACAGAAAGCTCAGAAGCACGATGATTCCGCGCACTAAAATGGTCATTCGCACAAAATGGGAGTAGGCGTACTCATCAGAAAAGCTCCGTGTGAGCGAGTAGATAAGCAAGAGCGACAAGGCAGAAAAGAGCACTGTTGCCGATAAATTGGGCAAACCAAAGACCTTATTCGTGTGATAATACCGTTGGATATTGGCGATAATGAGCAGGAAAAAGGTTAGGGTTCCGATGTTCACGAATATGTCGATGACCACACTTTTCGCGGCCATTTCTGAATTGATTAAAAAGGGCAACGGCGCCAACGATACGGCACAAAGGAGAATGAACAGCTGTATCATTCTCCAGTTAAAAATCCCGTGCTTTCTGCGGTTTTCCATCGACTAAAGATAGCTGTGGATTTCGACACCGCCAAAAAAGCAGTTTCCCTTTAGGATCAACACTTTGTGGTCTTCGGTTTCCGATGAATTAATCAGCGGACGTTTGTCTTCCACCCCACCGAAAACGGTTGTCAACTCAGACTGCACGCGCCAGTTGGCTGGGACAGCGATTGTGAGTCCTCCGAATACCGTTGTGGTGTCGATGGTTGCTGGCTGCTGCAGATCGGCGTTTGTCAAATTGAGTTCAGTTCCTCCAAACACAGAAGTGATTTTAGCCCCACGGAAGTTTTTGCTAACGACATTTTTTTCTGTCCCACCAAAAACCGTTTTCGATTCAAAGTAATCGCTTGTCGAATTCTCCTTGCTTTCATCAAACATTACAGTCTGAAAATGAGTCGTTTTTTTTTCACCTTTTTTTCCAAACACTAGGCCTGTCCAGAGTATCGTGACGCCGATGGCGATCACTACAGCAGGAACGATCAACTCCTTGTCAATCGTGTTAGGTTGAAAATCATTGATCAAAAATACCGTTCCAATTGCAATGAGGACATACCCCGTAAACGACTTGAGACGATTCTTGAAAAGGTCAACCACCCCTATTGCGATCAAAATCATTTTCCATGAATAGATCCAGTTTGGAATTTCCATCCCTGTTCGATCGAGTAAAAAAACGGTTCCAAATGCGATCACTAAGATTCCAGATAGGATTTTCGACTGTTGTTGTCGTTTGCGGTATTCATCGTTAAAAATTTCCATAATGCTATTTTTTCGTTGTTATGGAACAAATGTATGGGGGTAGATTCGGTTCAGAAAGTAGAAATCGGCGAATGGTGGCAAGAAATAGGTGGATGGTGGTTGCGACGCATTGCAATGCGTCGCCACAACCATCCATTGCAATGCATCGCAACATTCTGACCTAGATCATATTCTTGCCGTTCAGAAATCATTAAATTTGACCACCGAACTTGGAATTATGGATAGAAAAGAACTCATCGAGGCAATTGTTGCAAAGTACGAAGCAATGGGGCAAAACCCGGACACGCATTTGTCTGGCTTGTTGCATGCCGAACCGATTACATATTGGGATTACATCCAAGTGGAGGCCTTGCTTGGTTTGCAGATTCAACGCACGACGCAACCCGATGAAATGGTATTCATTATGTACCACCAAATCAATGAGTTGTTGTTTAAAATGATCCTTTGGGAAATCGGTCAAGTATCCCACGACGAAGCGATAACGACTGGTAAATTCACAAAACACTTGTCGCGCATCAGCCGTTATTTCGATATGTTGTCGAATTCGTTTACCATTATGGGAGACGGCATGGACATTGACCAATACATGAAATTCCGAGATACGCTGACGCCAGCGAGTGGCTTTCAAAGTGCACAATACCGAAAAGTGGAATTCGCTTCCACAGAATTGATCAACTTGATTGATTTCCGTGTCCGAAAAACGATCGACCGTAACACGCCATACGAATACGCAATGGACAATTTGTATTGGCAAGCAGCGGGAGTGGATCACGCTACAGGTAAGAAAAATGCGCTACTGACCAATTTCGAAGAGAAATACACGACAGAATTTATTGCGTTCATGCAAGAATACAACACCATCAACTTGTGGACGAAGTTCAAAGCACTTCCGAAGGCAGATCAACAAAATGTAGAATTGGTGAATGCCATGCGTCATTATGACCACACGATCAACGTGAAGTGGGTGATGAACCACCTGAATGCGGCTTCAAAATACCTCAAAAGCAGTGGTGAAGCAGTTGAAGCTACTGGAGGATCAGAATGGCAAAAATACATGCATCCTCGCTACCAGCGTCGTATTTTCTTCCCAGAATTGTGGAGTGAAGCCGAGCTGGAAAACTGGGGTATCACGAATTTAGACGACCACGAAACGGTTGATCAAGCAGATTCATTACCTTTGTTCAAAGCATAAGCAATGGTTGAAGTAGGAATTATCATGGGCAGCACATCGGATTTGCCGATCATGCAAGAAGCCGCAGACATTTTGGATGAATTGGGCGTAGCCTACGAATTGGATATTGTTTCTGCTCACCGCACTCCTGAAAAAATGTTTGAGTACGCTAAAACGGCTCACCAACGTGGCTTGAAAGTAATCATCGCTGGTGCAGGAGGCGCGGCGCACTTACCGGGAATGACAGCTTCGATGACTCCTCTGCCCGTAATTGGAGTTCCTGTGAAATCCAGCAATTCCATTGACGGTTGGGACAGCATTCTCTCGATTCTTCAAATGCCGGGTGGAATTCCAGTGGCAACTGTTGCACTGAATGGCTCGAAAAACGCAGGAATTTTGGCCGCAAAAATCATCGCTTCATCGAATCCCGCATTGTTGCAACGCATGTTGGAATACATGGACGAATTGAAAGCAAAGGTGATTGAGGGTGCGAAAAGCGTGAAGAAGTAACTCCTAAGACCTTTGCAAAACCCGTTTATCTTCGTTACTTCAAAAATTTAATTTCCTCATTTACAAAACGTAAACTGCGAACTTAAATTTTATTGTGCCTCAATTAACAAGTTTTGCAACGACCTTCTCCTAATTCAAAATTTCCACCTTCTTATTAATCACTTGCTCATTTGTATACGTAATGCGCAATAGATATTTCCCAGATTTCAATCCAGCTGTTTCGATGTACTGATTCGTTTGGTCAATTTTAGTGGAAATCGTTCTTCCGAGTAGATCTACAAGTTCAATTTTTTCAATCGTTCCTTCTGTTTTAATATACATTCTTCCATCAGTAGTTGGGTTTGGGAAAACGCTCACTGCAGGCGCGCCCAATTCATTGATTCCTGAGGTTGAAAAGTCGAAACGCCACAAATCGTTTCTGTTCACCATTTGTTCATCCTGTCCCGATCCAGTGTAGATCGTATCGTTGTGAACGAACATAAACGGTGCCCATCTTCCACTTGCTGGAAAGTCTGGTAAACTTGACCATGCGTCCGTAATTGGGTTGTATTCCCAAAAATCATCGAAACGTGCGAAATTTATTTCGTCTTCGCCGCCAAATAAGTACACTTTTCCATCTCTAGCCACTGCATTTGGAGCAGAACGTCCATCTCCAGGAAACGAAGTTTTGGTTTGCCAAGAATCTGTCGGAGCATCGTAGGCATACCAATCGTCGAACATGTCGCTGAGATGATGTCCAGTTCCAATATAGATAACGTTCCCAACCGTTGCGCCTACACCATGATGACGTGCGCTCATGAAACTCGTCCGTTGCGTCCACGTATCGGTTGTGGTGTTGTATTCGTACCAATCGTCCAAATCCACAAAGTTTCCGTTTTGCTGCCCTTGCCCAATGTAGACGCGATCTCCAACCACTGAAAAAGCAGGGTGAATGCGACCAATTGCCGGGCCGCTTGTTTTCTGCGTCCAGTTATCCGAAACTGCGTCGTATTCCCACATCTCCATGTTCGCGCTAGAACCGTTGTATCCGCATGAGATATATCCCTTACCGTTCACGGCAAATCCAATTGCGAAATTCCGATTTCCACCCGGAAAATCAGCCAGTTGCACCCAAGAATCGGTATGAATATCGTACCGAAAAAAATCATCCGTATCAGACCCCGTTGCGATATACGCCGAATCTCCCAACACAAAACTACAGGCGTGGTGTCGCCCAGTTCCTGGAAAATCTGTTAATTGAGTCCAAGTGCCCTGAGCAGTTGCGAGTTGGAGGAAGGATATAAATAACAGAAGGGAAATGTATTTTTTCATGATCACAGCAATCGTTCGTGAAGTACTAAAATACGAATCTAATTTGTTTCAAAAATGGCGTTATTTTCTTAAAACAGCCTGAGATTGGAAACCTAGTTGAAATGCTTGCCGCAAAAGAAAGTAGCAAACATAAAAGAAGAATCGTCCTGAAGATTTCAAGCAATCTCCATTTTTAACTCAATCAACTATCACCCATTATTATTAACTATTCATACAACAAATACTTCCCTCGCACGAGCATAAACGCATCCAAACCCGCCTGCCACGTTGTGCGAATCTCGTCTTCCGTTTTACCGGTTTTCAATTGTTCCATCAATTCATCGTTTCCAGAAAGTAGTTTGAAGGTGTCTGGACGGTCAATAAAGGATTTACCTGTTAGGAGTTTGTTCGAATTTAAAAGGAAACTCAAATCCAATTGGGTAGCGCGCGTCCAGGCAGAATCGGTGAGATTATAGCCATGACACAGGACATTTTTGTGCATAGGATCTTTGGAACCCGGTCCAGATTTTGGCGTAAATTCAAATTCCGTTTTTGGAAAATCTGGGTGACCGTAACGCTCGAATGGACTTTCCGTGCCCCGCCCAATGGAAACCGTTGTTGCCTCAAGAAGGCACAAACTTGGATACAATTGGATGGATAAATCGGTGCGCAGGTTGGGCGACGGGGGTACAGGCAGCGAATAAAACGAATCGTGCGTGTAGTATTGGCAGGGCACAACGAGTAACTCGCATTGCAATCCATCTTTCAGCCAGTTTTCACCGTTGATCATTTTTCCGTACTCTCCTATCGTCATCCCGTATACAATTGGAACGGGGTGCATCCCAATAAACGATGAATAAGTCGTATCGAGAATTGGTCCATCGACATAATGTCCATTCGGATTGGGTCGATCCAATACAATTAAAGGGATTTTTGCTTCGGCACAGGCTTCCATCACATAATGCAACGTAGAAATATAGGTGTAAAATCGAACACCAACATCTTGAATATCAAAGACCAGAACATCTAACCCTTGCAACTGTTCTTGGGTCGGTTTTTTATTTTTGCCATACAAGGAAACAATCGGCAAGCCCGTTTTTGAATCGATTGCACTCGAAACATGCTCACCCGCATCTGCATCCCCGCGAAATCCGTGTTCCGGTGAAAATACTTTGACCACATTGACCCCTCGCGAAAGCAGCGAATCAACCAAATGCGTTGCGCCAATCAGTGACGATTGATTGCCCACAATGCCCACTTTTTTGTCTCTTAATCCCGGTAAGTACGATTCCATTCGCTCTGCTCCCACCACAATTTCCCCAAGCTCTTCATCAATTGTTGCGACCTCTTCTACTTGACTCTCAAGAAGCAGACTGTCTTGCTCAACCACATCATACTGATTCGTATCGGGTTGCGGATCCTTGTTGACCCCGCAGGAAGCGATCAAAAAAATAAAAATGCTTTTCAGGCACAAAAGCTTTGTGTACTTTAGTCGAAAAGTTCCGAGAAGTTTGGCATTCGAATATTTCATATCAAAGAAAACGCTCAAGAGTGTCGTGCAAGGTAAGAAAGTTTCTAAACCTATCGTCCGCATCTCCGTCATTAGTATTGCATTGGCCGTGATTGTTAACCTCATCACAATTGCCGTTGTAACTGGCTTTCAGCAAGAAGTGCGCCAAAAGGTAAGTGGTTTTGGTTCGCATATTTTTATCATGGCGGCGAGTGAAAATTCCATTTATGAAAGCGACCCCATTCAACGCGATCAACATTTTCTGAAAGAACTCCGAAACGATCCAGGTATTCAATCCATTGCTGCGGTGGGCTACAAGCCGGTTTTACTTCAGTCCGAAGAGCGAGAAGTTTCGTATAAACTGGCGAATGGGAAGGACACGAGCGAAACGCAATACCAAGTGCATGGCGCGGTAATTAAAGGAATTGGTGCAGACTACGATTGGACCTTCTTTAAAAATTATCTGCTAAAAGGAAAAATCCCAGACTTTTCAAAAGAAACGAATGACAACAAATTAGTGATCTCTCGAAAGTTAGCCGACGATTTAAACTATTCCATTGGCGACGACATCAGTGCATTTTTCGTGAAAAACCAACCCGTGAAGCGAAAGTTTGTGGTATCCGGAATCTACGAAACGGGGCTGGAAGAATTTGATAAGCAAATTGTCCTTGGAAGTATCGCCGCGGTGCAGGAACTCAACGATTGGGGCATCAAAGCATCGATTGAAATTCAAGATACAACAATCGTCGGTCAACTCGTTTTGATGGCGAATGTAGCTGGTGGAAACGGTCATTTTCGCTACGATTGGGGAAATGGATTTGACACCTACTCAGGCATACAGATTTGCCCCGAAAAAGATACTGTCATTCGCTTAATTGTAACCGATTATTGGACCAACCCGCGCGAAACGATGGAAGAATCAACCATTGCAGACACAGCTTACATGAAAATCACCGTTGAAAAAGGTCGTGGTTTGGGTTGTGCATTCTCCATAAACAAAGATGACGTGCTGGAACGAACCTATTTGGACAAAACCGGGAGAAAATTTGCCGTAGATGATGGCGTGAAACGTATCGTGTTTGAATCCAGCGAAGGGCGAGGTAGTTCACACAATTATGTGAGTGGTTTCGAAATCATGGTCAAAGATTGGTCAACACTGGAAGAAGTGCTGGCGCGAACAAAAAAACGGGTTGAACGCATTCTGATGTCGAACGGAGATGTGTTGAAGGCGACCAGCATCATTGAAAATCAACCCGACATCTTTGTGTGGCTTGGCTTTTTGGACTTGAACGTCATCATTATTCTCGTGCTCATGATTTTGATTGGCATCATCAACATGGGTTCTGCCCTACTTGTTCTGATTTTAATTCGCTCCAATTTCATTGGTATGATGAAAGCCATGGGCGCAACAAACTGGAGCATCCGTAAGATTTTCTTGATTCAAGCAGGATTTCTCATCGGCCGCGGAATGCTTTGGGGGAACCTCATCGGTTTAGGAATTTGCTTGATTCAAAAATACACGGGGATCATTGGACTCAATCCTGAAGTCTATTACCTGAGCCAAGTTCCCATTGAAATCAACATTTGGCATTGGTTCTTGTTGAACCTTGGCACGCTCGTTGTTTGCCTCAGTGCACTCGTGATCCCAAGTATGGTGATTGCGCGCATCAATCCGGTGAAGGCGATTAAGTTTAATTGAGATCAGAAGGATTGATCATCCGATCATTCTGCGGCTGACTACAGTTGAAGCTGGAGTATGATGGATTCCTTCATGAATCACTGAAAGTCAGATTATTATTTGTTAGTTTAGCATACATCAACAATTACCGCTTAATCGATGAAGGTATTAATTGCAATTCTCCTCCTTATTAACTCGCACCTCGTTTCATCCCAAATGATTGGCGGAATAGTTGAACATGAGACCAATGGCGTGATGAAAAAAGGACTGATGCAGTCAGGGAATAAATGGCTGATTGAACCAATCTACGATCAAGTAATCCCATGTTTCTCCAAGGTAGATTCTCCGTTCTACTTCATCGTTGTAATGGATGGAAAAAGTGGTTTGTGTAGTTACTCCGGCAAGCTCATTATTCCTATTGAATACGATTTCATTACCGTCAAAAGTGCTTTCATCTTAGTTCAGGTTGGAGGAAAAGTGGGTGCATATAGCTTAAGTGGGGAAAAAATTCTTGAGCCCATGTATCAAGAGTTGTTCAGCGATCTTTCGAGGCGAGGCGAACCCATGCAGCATAAAAGTGAAAAACACATTTCCTTTCGATTAAATGGGAAGTTTGGGGTGATTGACACGTCGGGAAATGAAATTATACCTGCGATTTATGATCATGCAATTTATGATCATGGCGAGTACTTCGAATTTTGGGATGGATCATTGCACTATTTATTACGGCAGGATGGAAAATTGATCCCTTCAAGCGGTTATAGCTCGATAAAGCCATCGCCTGAATATATGATAGAAAGAGAATTCGCGATTGTTGAGAAAGAGAATCGTTTTGGAATAATCAACTCAAAAGGCGATCTAATTCTTCCAATAGTCTATTCGGATATTGACTTTGAAGAGGAGTTTTCATTGTTCGCACTCACCTCAGGATCTCAAGAAGGATGCGCTCTATTCAACGGGGAAGTTGTTTTAGAAGCAATTTATGATCGAGTCAATTTCAATCGCCATTCTATCATTTTCAGCTTGAACGGAAAATTTGGCGCGCTTCATCTCAACGGAAAAACAATCGTACAGATGGAGTTTGATCATGTTTCAGAGGAAATGTTCTTTCTACAAACTAAAAAGGGAAACACGTTTGGATTGATTGACACCACTGGTAGACAGCTGATTGTCGATGCCGACGAAATTAAATATGCTTATGGGTGTGTCTTCGTTAAACGCAATGAACTTTGGGAGGGAATTGACGTTAGCGGAAACCAGCTTTTTCCGCTCATTTACGAGAATGTGGGAGATGGGTTCTTCGATGGATTACTGCGCGTTCAAAAAAATGGGAAGTGGGGATTTATCAACGAGAAGGGAGTGGTAAAAATTCCAATAATTTACGATTCAGCCAAAGACTACTCTACTTTATCAGGACGCGCTTCTGTTCAAAAGAATGGAAAAACCTATAGGATTGACGAGAATGGAACGCTGCAATTAGAGGAAACGATCGACGTACCTGCAGACTACAATCCCTTCGGTGATAGCTATAGCGGATCTGGCGATACTAGGACCAAAGAAATCGAACGCTTTGCAGAAATAGCAGGAAACAATCCCATTTTGAAGAACGTCCATTTTGGTGTTCTTCACGGTTCCGATACCATTCTTCCCTGCATCTATGACGAAATCAACTTTTATGATCCAGGAATCATCTGCACCAACTTGAACGGTTTTTGGAAAATGTATGATGCCAACGGGAATCCAATTATTGATTTTAACGAGAATAAATTGGGAGTTGTAATTTCGCTTGACAGCTTGGGGCACAATAACCTCGGATATTTATACTGTAGCTGCACTGGTTCAAAAAAAACGTGCGAATACCAGCGATTTTTGGATTTAGACTTAGACCTGCGTCGATACACAAACTCAACCTTAGCGAGCCTTCCAGACAGCACCAATATTTATCGATACCCAGATACACCTGCCGAATTTCCCGAGTTGAACAAATTCATAAAAGCTAATCTAAAACTTCCCAAGCAAGCTAGAAAACGAGAGGAGGGGTATGAATTCGTTTCTGTGAAGTTTATTGTGGAAGCCAATGGTGTGCTCACCTCCATCCGAGTTGACGACGATTCAGTCGAAGCGTTCTATGCAAAGGAAGCGATCCGCGTGATCTCGAAGATGCCAAAATGGACACCCGCGGTTCTAAACGATCGAACTGTTCGAACCGAACAGGAAGTTGTCATTCTTTTTGATGCCAAGCAGTAGAAAGAAATGAAATAAAGGAGGGCCTTTCTATAATCCGGCATCGGCTGAGCCAGCAGCGCTAGCAACCGCAGTAGCAGCCACAAGCCGATCCGACGAAGGCAGGATCAAGAAATTTGAATCCAAAAATCTAATGATCTAGTGATCCAATAATCTACTCTCGCGTAGGCTGTATAAAATCCCACAAATTTCCATACAAATCTGCGAAAACGGCCACTGTTCCGTGTGGTTCCACGCTGGGTTCTCGGACAAATTGAATGCCTCGTTCCACCATTTGATGGTAATCCCGCCAAAAGTCATCGGTGTACAAAAAGAGAAAGACGCGCCCACCCGTTTGATTTCCGATGCTGTATTCTTGTGCTTCATTTGCAGCGCGCGCTAGGAGCAAACAACATTCTTCCGCACCCGGTGGAGCGACCCTCACCCATCGTTTTTCGGGCGTCAATGGAGTATCTTCCAAGAGGCGAAAGTTCAATTTTTGGGTATAAAAAGCAATGGCTTCGTCATAATCTTTCACGACAAGTGCGATGTGTGCGATGTGTTGTTTCATGGTCTTTCCTTCAACGGATGAAACTAACCATTTTTTGAATACGCACGAAAGACCTGAATTTGGTTCAGTATATTCTTCCTTTTTTTGGGCGCTTTGACGGTCTGCGAGCTATAGTCCCGATCCGTCAGCTGACGGATCGGGAGCTGCCGCTCTCCGCCCTAGCGCGAAACATATGATCCCGCTAGAATCTAATCTGTTTAGGTTTAGGTACCGATGCCCCGATTTTGGCAAACCCATGTTAGCGGTAGTGCTATTTTTTCAATATTTCTCCATCTTTCATTTCTATTATACGGTCGCTTTTCTGGGCAAAATCGTCATCGTGGGTTACCGCTATTAT
>JBFYPU010000267.1:0-2883 GCA_041303175.1 Crocinitomicaceae bacterium
CCCGTATGTATTTGAGGTAGAAAACGAATCGGGTTTGCTTACGCGCCTAGATGCTACGCCAGCCATTGGTGGTAAAAATGCGGGCTTTCGTCCGATGGAAATGCTAGCAGCTTCGTTGGCAGGTTGCGCGGCGATTGACATTCTTCGGATTTTGGAAAAAAAACACATCTCATCGGAACGATTTTCCATAGACATTGAAGCGAAACGAACCGATCGACTTCCTTCAGTATTTGAATGGATTCACCTTAGTATTTCACTTGATCCAAGCATAGATGAGTCGATTGTCCGAAAAGTAGTGGACCTCACCTTGGAGAACTATTGCTCCGTCGCTGCATCTTTGAATAAACAGATTGTCATTCGCTATTCAATCAACGAAAAATTGCCATGAAACAACACATTGAAACAAACGCGATTCGCATCCAGGCAGAACGAAGTGCCGCACACGAACATTCGGTACCCCTTTACTTAACAAGCAGTTATGTGTTTGACGACGCCGAAGATATGCGCTCCCAGTTTGCGGAGGAAACTCCAGGAAACATCTATTCGCGCTATGCCAATCCGAATGTAGATGAATTTATCCAAAAGCTCACCGTAATGGAAGGTGCAGAGGCAGGTTGGGCAACGGCTACGGGAATGGCGGCGGTGTTTACCTGCTTTGCTGCGTTACTGGAATCAGGTGATCACATCGTTTCTTCGCGGTCTGTATTTGGCTCAACGCACAAATTGTTTACAGAGATTTTGCCGAAATGGGGCATTCAAACGAGTTATGTAGATTGTCACGACCTGGCTGGATTTGAAGAGGCCATTCGACCTTCCACCAAAATCGTCTACGTCGAAACGCCAAGCAATCCTGCATTAGACATTATAGATTTAGAAACCTTGTCAATCATTTGCCGCAAAAAAGGGGTGCTACTCGCCGTAGACAATTGTTTTGCCACGCCAGTGATTCAGCGTCCCATAGAATTTGGTGCCGACATTGTCATTCATTCCGCGACAAAATACATCGATGGTCAAGGGCGCACGATGGGTGGTGCCATTTTGGCTTCGCGCGAGGTGATTGAAAAAGTGAAAGCATTTGCGCGCCACACAGGACCTGCATTGAGTCCATTTAACGCGTGGGTCCTGTCGAAATCCTTGGAAACGCTTTGTTTGCGCATGGAGCGACACAGCCAAAATGCATTGGATATTGCACAACGATTGCAAGGTCATCCAGCGATCTCAAACGTAATTTATCCATTTTTAACATCTCACCCAAATCATGCCATTGCACGCAAGCAAATGTCCATGGGCGGTGGAATTGTGAGCTTTGATCTCGTGGGTGGAGTGGACGCTGGACGCCGATTTTTGGACGGTTTGCGCCTATTCTCTTTGACGGCGAATTTAGGTGATACGCGCAGCATTGCAACCCATCCTGCATCCACAACCCATTCAAAATTGACGGCTGAAGAACGGTTAGAGGTAGGCATTTCGGATGGCTTGGTACGCTTATCCATTGGTTTAGAGAATTCTAAAGATCTTTGGGACGATCTTGAAAATGCACTGAGATTCGTCTAAACGAAAGATAACTTTCTGCTATTTAACATTATCTTTGCCAAAAATTAGTTTGAATGACAGAGGAAATGAAGGCAGTGAGTTACTGCATCGGACTGAGTGTTGCGGGCAGTTTACAGCAGCAAAACCTTGGCGAAATTTCTCCCGAAGTGATCGGTGAGGCGATTAAAGACGTGTTTGAAGGGAACGAATTGAAGTATTCGTACGATCAAGCGGATGGAATTATCCAAAGCTATCTTCAATCTGTTATGGCTGCCAAATTTGAAGGAAATAAAGCCGTTGGAGAAGCTTTTTTGACCGAAAACAGTGCGCGTGATGGCGTAACAACGCTTGATTCTGGTTTGCAATTTGAAGTGGTGAAAGTTGGAGAGGGTGAATTGCCTTCAGCAACAAGCAGCGTAACGGTACACTACCACGGAACCTTGATTGATGGAACAGTGTTTGACAGTTCAATAGAGCGCGGTCAGCCTGCAACTTTTGGTGTGAACCAAGTTATTAAAGGATGGACCGAGGCGCTTCAATTGATGCCAAAAGGTTCAACCTACAAATTGTATATCCCTGAACATTTGGCCTATGGCGCAAATCCGCACCCAGGTGGGCCGATAGAGCCGTTTATGACCTTGATTTTTGACGTAGAACTTTTAGAAATTGCATAAGATGAAGCATTTAATGAAATTGGGGATGATTCCTCTTGTAATGATTGTCCTGTTCGCTTGCGGCGGCGGTGAAGAAGAAATGGTTGCTGAGGTAATCAAGTTCAAGAACTCGAAAGAAAAAGTGTCTTTTGCCATTGGTGTAGAGAGCGCGGTGGGTCTGTTTAAAGAAGATCCAAAATTTGAAGACCTGGACAAAGCGATGTTGATAGAAGGGTTCAATTCCAATATTTCAAGTACACCTGTAACGGATTGTGAAGAAACGCTTCGCAAATTTTTGGGTGAACAAGGAATGGATTTCGACACGACTTATTTGAAAGAAGGTTCACGTTGTATCGGTCGAATGAGCGGTTTTTATTTCCACATGCAAATGACGCAAATGGGAATGATGAGTGAAATTGACATCGAAATGGTAAAGAAAGGATTCTTCCAAGGAGTGTATGAGCAAGACACAGTGAATATGTCTGCCGATGAACGCACAAAAGTGTTGAAAGAATTTGGCGAGAAAATTCAAAACAAATTCTTGACGGAAATCGCTGAGAAAGACCAAATTTTCTGGAGAGATGTGTTGAGCCGTCCAGGAGTTACTCAAATCGGGCAAACGGGCATCTACATGGAAACGATCAAAGCAGGATCAGGTGGACAACCGGATATGACTAGCGATGTTGAAGCACACTAT
>JBFYPU010000268.1:0-4137 GCA_041303175.1 Crocinitomicaceae bacterium
TCTCCACTTTGCGATCCTTTGAAATCGACTGAATAGCCGAGTGTTTCCAACAATTCCGCGGTTTTTTCACCAATGCACGCAATTGAAGTAGTAAACGGGATGGACTGTGTTGCCTTGAAAAAAATCACGGAGCGCACGCTGCTGAAAAAGACCACATCAAATGCGCGCTGAACCTCAAAGGGAACGGGAATGAAAGACAGAAAGGAATGCGTGAACACATCGTAGCCCAATTCCTCAAATTTCGAGCGATAAGGATCAATTTCGGAAGCGTTTTTCGATATGAAAATCCGCTTATTCAACGAGGGATTTTTTTAACTCTGCTACAACGGTTTCTGCCATTCCGTTAAATTCAGTGACGTTGTACTGAAGAAAAGTGCTTGGAGCGCCCGTTTTTTCTGCGAAAGCAACGTACAATTGATGATCGGGCGTGCAATATGCGCCGAGTGGTAATTGACAGCCGCCTTCCAATAAGTTCAAGATCTTGCGTTCAACGGCAATGCAGTTCGCTACCTCAGTATTGTTCATGTTTGCCATCAATTCTGCCATTTCGTGGTCGTCTTCGCGAATTTGCAATCCCAAAACGCCTTGTGCGGGCGCAGGAACAAATTCCGTTGGATCGAGCACAACGCTTTCAAACTCACTCAAATCGAGTTCCAAACGGTCGATACCGGCTTTTGCAAGTAAAATGGCATCGTAGGTTCCTTGGCGCAGTTTATCGATTCGGGTGGGTACATTTCCGCGTAAGTCAATGATGGTTACATCTTCTCGGTAGTGCAAAAATTGGGTTTTTCGGCGTGCCGATGAGGTGCCAACGATAGCTCCTTTTTTGAGGTTCCATTTTTCGTTCTTAGAAACGGATTCTTTGCGAATCAACAAGAGATCAGCAGGATTTGCACGATCCGAAACACAAGCGATCACGAGACCAGCAGGTGGATTCGTTTCCAAATCTTTGTGCGAATGGACAGCCAAATCAACGGTTCCAGAAAGCAGTGCTTCCTCAATTTCTTTGGTGAAAAATCCTTTTCCCTCTAGTTTGTCAAAACTCAAATGTTGGATGGCGTCGCCTTGTGTTTTGATGATGTTGATGTCAACCGTACAACCGCGTTTTTCCAATTCGCTTTTCACAAAATGCGCCTGCCATAAAGCGAGGTCGCTTCCGCGAGAACCAATGATTACGTGTTTTTTCAAGAGTGGCGTTTTAACAAGATTTCTTTCGCCATGAGCATGGGCATACTCATGTATTTTTTTTCCATGTAGCCGATCACATTTTCCAACACAGCGCGCGATTGTTCGTCGAGGAGTTCAATGTCATTTTTGAACACTTCATTGAGCGCAACGTGCTTGATTTCTTTCACCTTTGTGGGGACTGCACGCATCGCCAATTCAACGGAACGTTCTTTGAAAATGTGTTGGAATTCGTCCAATGCTTCGTCAATAATCAACTGCACGTGTTCGACCTCGCGTGAACGCACCTTCAAGTTCTCGTTGGAGATTTTTTGCAAGACTTCAACAGAAATGTGGTGCACAGCATGTGATGCTATAATTTCAGGCGATAAATCTTGTGGAATGGCAATATCGATGACCACTTTTCGATCCGTTTCACCTTGGAGCAGGTGTGTATAGATTTCAGGCGTTAGAATGTGATTTTCTGAACCGGTGCAGGTGATAATGACATCAAATCCATCTGAAAAATTCGAGAGCGCAGACAATGGATGTGCTTTACCGTTTACGTCCTTCGCGAGTTGTTCAGCTTTGGAAAGCGTACGGTTAAACACGTTGAACTTTGTGAAGCCATGTTTGCGCAAGAAACGACCCATGTTCGTATTTGTCACGCCAGCACCAATGATTAGAATCCGAGAATCCAATGGCACATTCATGTCACGAAGTTGGTGATACGCCAAAGAAACAACCGATACCGGGCGTTTGGCGATGTTTGTTTCCGTATATACGCGTTTCGCCGTTTCAATGGTGTGGCGCATCATCAAGCGGAGGCAATCTCCCGTCAAACCAAAGGAATGAGAGTCGTTGTATGCTTTGCGCACTTGGGTGATAATCTCACGTTCTCCAACCACCATAGAATCCACTGAAGAAGCCACCAACAGTTGATGGTGAATGGCATTCATCCCTTGAAAAATTTCAGCACTTTGAACCAGTGAACGTCGGTTTTCAGCGCTTATTTCTGGGTAAAGGAGTTCAAGGAAACGATCCACTGAATCGCTGTCAAATGAATGAGGTGTGACAATGGCAAATTCGATGCGATTGCACGTTGTGAGATACATTAACTCTTCAAGATCAAACGCAGATTTGACGCGCGTAAGCATCGCCTCCTGATTTGCCGCATCAATGTGAAGTTGGCCGATTTCGGAAACCGCCAAGTTTTTGTGCGTAAAAGCGATGATATGTAGGGCATTGATGCCAATCTGTCTTTTCACTAGTACAAAGATGCACAGTTGATCCTTTTTTATTGTCATACTAATGTCATAATTGATATTTAGAATCCATCTAAATTAGTGACAACAGTGGCTTGAAGACAATTTCACCAGTTGGCGGAATTCGATTATTTCCATCAGAAATAAGTTCCCCAATCATAATCGCTCGTTTTTTCACCCAAAAATGTATCTTTAAACTGCAAAATCACCATGAAAAGCATTGAATTTGAATCCGCTCAAAATGTGAAAGTCGAGTATGAACTCGCTTCAGTCGGTCAACGCACAGTCGCTGCGATGCTGGATGTTGTTGCGTTTTTGATTTATTTCATTGTTTTTTCACTCGTCCTAGGACTTTCAAATCCCTTTGGACTGAATGCTGATGGAATTAGTAAAACAATGTTTGTTTTTCTGCTACTGATCAAGCTTCCATGGATCTTTTACAACCCACTGATTGAATATTTAACCCATGGTCAAAGTTTGGGAAAATACATCATGGGCATTCGTGTTGTGACCATTTCTGGTGAACGTCCTGGATTGCGCGAAGTATTTACTCGCTGGATTTTTAAAGGGGATTTTATTTGGATCAGTGCGGATGGCATCACAGTGCTGATTTGGATGGGTGTTGGACTGATCGGAATATTCTTTGCGGGAACTTCCGAGAGACGGCAACGCATGGGTGACGCGATGGCTGACACCATTGTGATTCGAAATAAATCAAGCGTTCGCTATACGTTGCGAGACGTTTTATCGATCAAAAATCAAGACACCTACACACCAATTTATCCAAATGCCATCCGGTTTACGGATGAAGACATGCTTTTGATAAAAAACACCATTCAACGAGTTCGTGCAAATCCGAATCCTGAAATGAAAAAATTTGCAATTGAGTTGGCGGACGAATCTGCGCGACTTATTGGGTTAGACGAAACACCCCCGAAACGACTGGAATTTTTGCAGACGCTTTTGCAAGATTACGTCGTATTGACACGATAATCAGCAACATGGCAAAACTTATTCTTGTTCCAACACCGATTGGAAATTTGGAAGACATCACCTTACGGTCGATTCGTATTTTGAACGAAACACAATTGATTTTCGCCGAGGACACGCGGGTAACGAATCGCTTGTTGAAGCATTTGGAGATCAATAAGCCCGTCATTCCGTTTCATGCGCACAATGAACACCGTTCACTCGCACTTACAATTGATCGAATTCGCGCCAATGAAATGTGTGTGTTGGTTTCGGATGCGGGAACACCCGCGATTTCTGATCCTGGGTTTTTGCTCGTGCGCGAGTGCCTCAAAGAAGGAATCGAGATTGAATGTTTGCCTGGACCGGCTGCGCTCATTCCTGCTCTTGTAGCAAGCGGCTTTCCGTCCGATAAGTTTGTGTTTGAAGGATTTCTACCCCACAAAAAAGGGCGACAGTCGCGCCTGAAACTATTGGCAGAGGAAGAACGAACCATTATTTTGTATGAATCGCCGCATCGTTTGGTGAAATGTCTGGGTCAACTAGTTGAGTTTTTTGGGGCGGATCGTCAGGTATGTGTAGCGCGTGAAATCACGAAACTTTACGAGGAATACAAGCGCGGAACCTGCGTGGAAGTGATGAAGCACTACGAAAATCATCCACCGAAAGGAGAAATTGTTATTGTCATCGAAGGAAAAAAATAGAGCATGGAATCACACGCATTTTTTTTAACGAAAAC
>JBFYPU010000269.1:0-4256 GCA_041303175.1 Crocinitomicaceae bacterium
ATTTATATATGTACCTGGGCTGCTCGATCCACTTTGCGGAGTCGATGGAAACCATTGGAGACAACATTCGCGAAGTGAAACCAGACGTCTTCACAGCTGTGCCACGATTGATCGAAAAAGTATTTGACAAGATCATGGCGAAAGGCGATGAGTTAACGGGAATTAAACGCAAATTGTTCTTCTGGGCAGTTGACTTGGCAGAGCAATACGATGTGGTCGGAAGAAGTTTTATGTACAACGTGAAATTGAAAATTGCCCGAAAGTTGATTTTCTCGAAATGGCAACAAGCCTTGGGAGGAAATGTTCGTGCGATCGCTTCTGGAAGTGCGGCACTGCAACCGCGTTTGGCTCGTATTTTCTTGGCCGCTGACATTCCAATTTTAGAGGGATATGGCTTGACCGAAACATCACCTGTTTGCTCGGTAAACTCGTTTCAAAAAGGGATTCGAATTGGCTGTGTTGGCGCCGTGATTGACGGTGTTGAAGTGAAAATTGCCGAAGACGGTGAAATTTTAGTAAAAGGTCCAAACGTGATGATGGGCTACTACAAATTGCCTGAAAAAACAGCTGAAGTGATGATTGATGGCTGGTTCCACACGGGTGATATCGGAATGTTCCAAGAAGGAAAATACTTGAAAATCACGGATCGTAAGAAGGAAATCTTCAAAACATCCGGTGGGAAATACATCGTTCCACAAGCAATGGAAAACAAATTCAAAGAATCACGTTTCATCGAGCAATTGATCGTAATCGGAGAAAACGAAAAATTCCCTTCTGCGTTGATCGTACCCAATTTTGAATTCGTGAAAGAATGGGCAAAACGCAAGTCGGTGGATCTTGGCGATGGATCGAATGAAGCCATCATCGCGAATGAAAAAGTGAAAGCACGCATCAATAAAGAGGTTGATTTCTACAACAACGGTTTTGGAAACTGGGAACAATTGAAATGCGTTGAACTGTTGCCAAAAGAATTTTCAATCGAAGGTGGAGAATTGACACCAACCTTGAAATTGAAACGAAAAGCGATTATGGAATTGCATGCAGCAGCAGTTGCGAAGATTTATCCAAGTTAGAAATACATATTATTCTGCGGTATAGCATTAAGAGGACTGGATGAAGATTTGGTCCTCTTTTTTTTACAAAATATTGTCATATAGAAATCGAAAACAGATGAAATACATCTGCTTACTCATCGAATGAAAAGATAGAATCATGAATCAGAGAATCATTAATACTTATGGAATAGGTTTAACCAGGAAGGAAATTGGCTTTGATCTATTTGGCATAGAGGTTATGAAGGTTTTCACCAGTAATGAAAGCTCTTTAGATGAACTGTTTAATGGATTAATATATCCGCAGGATCTAGAGGAGTATATGTTACCCGATATTGGTAAGGCCTTAGCCAACCCTGGAAGTGAATTCGAAGGTGGTTCGGAAACCATAATCGTGAAAATTGATTGTGTCAAGGTAGATCTTTTTACCGCCGATTATGACTTTTTGTTCACGCTTCCAACACTCGACTTTAAAGAGATGGTTGAAGGCTGGTTGGCTTTCCTAAATGATATGGACTTAAGAAAGAATCCGCGCTAGAACTCTGATCGTGTATTCAAAGAAACCTTATGGACATCCATACGGAAATACTTCTCACGTAGACGTCAAATGAGCCGCTAGAAACCAGTTCTACTTCAACAAATTCACATGCCCTTCGAAGGTATACTGCCCATCGTTCAGCAAATCCTTCGCGCGCACGAGCCATGTATACGTACCTGTGGGACACATTTCGCCTTTATACGTTCCGTCCCATCCTTGCTCAGGATCGCGGCTTTCCCAGATTACTTCACCCCACCGATTGAAGAGCAGCAACTCAAAATCGTAGACGTCGATGCCAACAATATGAATGCGCCACAATTGGTTGAATTCGTCGCCATCAGGCGTGAACGCGTTTGGAGCATACATGAGTACTTCTGGCAAGACGACCAAGGGGATCATCACGGTATCCGAACAGCCTAACTCAGAAGTGGTGATCAGTGTGACATCGTAGGTTCCTTCCAAGCCATCTGGAAAGAAGATATCTGGGTTCGTTGCAGTTGATGTCGATGGAACTCCTTCCTCAAACAGCCATTGATACGTGAAACCGTTCGTCGATAAATTGGTGAAATGTACCTGCGTATTGAACATCAAAACAGGATTTGGCGAATAACCAAAATTGGCAACTGGAATCGGGTCAACATGCAAGGCATCTGTGAAAGTTGTTTGATTGATGCAGCCATCAGTGGATGTGATTTCCAATTGAACATCGTAATCTCCAGCATATAAATCCCAGGTCGTTATCGTATTCTGATTGAAAAATTCTTGATTGCCGTCTACTACCCAATAGCTGGATTGTGTATTTGGAGTTGTATTCACTAGTTGAAACTGTGCCGGTTCGCACTGATTTGGATTCAAAACGGTGAACGAAGGAACAGGAAGCGGAGCTACGTGAACATAGGTACTCAAAACAATCGGCGTTGATTCACACGCATCTTGTATGGTTACTGTGTAGGTCGTGCTAACCGAAGGACTTACTGTAATTTGATTCGATCCAACACCCGAAAATACATCGCCTGTGCTCCACGTAAACGTATATGGAACTCCTATTCCACCTGCAACGGTTGCAGAAAGATCGGAGCTGAAGCCAGGGCAAATGGTGTCAAAGATCGAAATCGTTCCGGCAAGTGGTGCGCGAAGCGTTACTTCGATGGTCTGTGGTGGAGATTGGCAACCATTCTCATTTTGAGCATAAACCGTATACGAGGTACTAACAAGTGGTGATACTGTCTGACTTCCATTCAAATCAGCTGTAAAATCCCAGAAATAATCAAAAGTCGTTCCTCCAGTTGCCGTTGCCAAGAGTTGAGCCGATCCATTTTCGCAAATTGTTGTATCGTTTGACACAACTAAAACGACCGAAGGTGGATCAATAAGCGTGATGGTTTGACACACCTGACAACCAAGTGCTGTCCGCGAACAAACCGAATATGTCCCTGCTCCAACGTTTAACGAGAATGAATCGATTTGCCACGTAACGCCTCCGTCAAAACTGTATTCAACAGCGAGTGAATTGTTGACGTGAATTTCACCATCCAAGAGCCCACTGCAAGAAGGTGGAACGGTTGAAACGGATTGTGCTGCCGTCTGAGTAGTAACGACAATGTTATCGGTTTTAGAACAAATGGGTGAAAAGGACAAATCGTCCAAACAAAAATCATTTCCACCACCGGAAGTGTTTTGGTTGATGATGCAGATGTTGACCGAGGTCAGCGCCCCTGAATTCCAAGTGTTTTGATATTGTGACCAAATCCCAGCAACGGTAGATGGACTAAAATTTGCACCAATAGCCACTCCATTCACATAGAATTGGAGGATTCCCACATTCGCACCGCTTACAGCACTTGCTACCCATGTTGAAAAGGAATAGGTTGTATTCGGGGTCACCACCACATTTTGACACCAAACATCCGTTCCAGGAACTGATGAACCGTTCACAACGAGCATATTACCCGGCCCAGTTGTTCCGTGATCAGCAAAATTCGCGAAGTTACTATGCACCAAAACGGGCGAAGTCGTGATGGCGTAGGTTCCTGGGTTCGATAATAACCCCCATGTCCCGCCATTTCCAGGAATGTAATCGGTTGTGAATGATCCTACCCCCTCAAAACCAGGGTTAGCAATCAGATTTCCAAGTGAGGATGTAACGGTCACGGAATAGGTTCCTGGTTGTACAACATTGATGGACTGAGACGTTGCATTCGTTGACCACAAATATTGATCGAAACCAGCACCAGCATTGAGTTGTAATAGTGCTCCCGAACAAAGCGTTGTGTCGTTACCGAGGTCCACGTCTGGCATGATTTCAACGACTACAGTTGACACGCCCGGTCCGCAGGTAGTTACCACAGTATATTGATACGTTCCATTGACGTTCATTGTTGGATCAAATGTTCCAAGGCTTGCATTTGTGAGTGTGCTCGGTCCCGACCATGTTCCACCCGCTGGAATGGCAGCAGAAAAAAGTGAAAACAAGTTAACTGGTGTTACTTGAGAACACACCCCATAGTTTCTGGTTTCAGATGGAGCGCTTGGGCATTGCGTAACCAAAAGATCTTCCATACAGATGTCCACTCCATTTCCACCTACGGAATTGCAACGAACAACATACGAGATATTTGTTGTGTTGGCTACAAAATTGAAGTTAATTTGCTGATATGCAGCGGTCA
>JBFYPU010000270.1:0-4560 GCA_041303175.1 Crocinitomicaceae bacterium
AAACCGGGTTGAATCCCTTGTTGGAACGAATTAGCTTGAGCGATAATGGATTGGGGATCAAAATGAGTATTGGATCGTTCGATCATTAGATGCTCGGACAGTCGGATATTCTGAAAACAAAAACGGTTTTCAGTCCTACACGTACTCTGTGTTCGCAAAGCGAATGGTGTGTTTTGTGGTTGTTTTTTGCTATAAGGGCACAAATGACACGAGGAAGACAAGTATTGACCTTCGGTCAAAGGCACAGGTAAAGTGGACTGTTGAAAAAAAGTGATTTGCCGAGAATTTTTTCCTTTGTTTAATTGTATTTTCGTGTATCATCCAAAGACTTAACTTATGCTGACACGATCAATTCGCAGTTTGTTGCAAGGTTCACCCATTTTCGCCTCGTTTGCGGTAAGTTGTGCATTCGTATTCCTTTCTTTATCTTCCAATGCCCAAGGAATCACAGATGTTAGCATAGGGTTTGGACTTCGCTCGCACGTGGGTGGCATGCAGGCGTACAAAGATGTGAAGCAATTTTACAATGAAAATCGTCCATGGCTGAGCAACGAATTGTCATCTGGCGGCATGATGAACGGATTTGAAATTGGGCTCGAAGCAAATTCCACTAGATTCGGTTTTGCGTTCATGCATATTTATGGTGTGGGGTCAAAAACTGTTGCAAAGGGAACGTTCAACGGCCTCGAGCAAAAACGGGTGTTGAAAGCGCGGATGTGGGGCGTTGAAACCATCGACGTTCATTGGACGCCCATCCATATCGGAAACATGAACCTTGGTTTTGGCGCAATGCCTTTCGGATTGGGAATCTTTCGCGTGAAAACACAGCTAAACGACAACGAAAAAGTGAAAGTCCCACTCACGTATCTGGAAGAAACAAACAATTCAAGTTTCGTGAAATCCTTGCACATGTACGCACAGTTACACCTGGACCTTACGCGCACCAACGTCGAAGGTTTTGGAAACTTCCATTTCCAGTTTTTTTATTCCATGGGGCCTTGGCAAGAGTATGATCTGTATTATGTCAACCGAGAAATCAACCCAGCGACCTATCCATTTCACTTGAAACGAACCTTCCAAAAAATCAACAATTTTGGGTTGAAATTCCTTTTCACTCCTAATTAATCGCACTATGATTCGGAAATCCACCTCCATTCTCTTGCTGCTCGGTGCCTGGCTCATCGGTGAGAACACCAGCTTGGCTCAGAACGAATTTTTTGTTTCACCCGGTTTTGGCCTCAGCTATTCCAAAGCGCGTTTAGACAAGTTGCAAGCGAGCTACGACAGCTACCAATCCTTTTTGGACCAAAACTTTGCGAACGACCCTTTTACAGCCGACCCAAATTGGAATGTGACGAATATTATTCCTACACTTTCCCTTCAAGCCGGTCTCAAAATGGACAAGGTGATGTACGGAGTTGCTTATGTTCCACACTTCATGAAACAGGAGCGCGTTGTGAGGCGTGAAAGTGGCTATGGCCGTCGGTTTTCGTGGAGAGAGCAGCGGCACGACATTTTAATTGACTTGGGATGGAGTGGAGAAAAGGTCGATGTTTACGGCAGCTTTGGCGCAAATTTGGTCAACTTCAAAATGGTGTCCTCCCTCATCTATCCGAGTGGATTGGAAAGCGTCACGAATGAATTTGATTTCAACGGTGTGTTTCGACTCTTTGATGCTGGCTATTCTGTCGGGGCAGGAATTCGGGTCAAACCGCTAAGCTATTTAGCGCTGGATTTGCGCTACATCTTTTCTAGTGATGTGCTCCCGGGAGAAAATAATTCTGTGATTGACGACAACAGCGCCCTTTCCGACGATTCCTTTGCGCGAACGCCAGGAACAAGTCAATATCCGCAAGATTACACACAACCCCTTAGTCTGGACAACGAGATAAATCCAAACTTCAGAAGGAGCTACGTTCAACTCACCCTTCATTATTTCTACCGCTATGAAAAGTAACCGAAACCCCTTCATTTTTGGAATGTTCATCCTCGTAGGACTTCTCATTTCCAGCTGTCAAAAAGATGAAAGTGCGCTCCACGATTACGATTTGTTTGGTCGCTTACAATCGAGCGGAGGCACATGGAAACTTGTGGAAATTCAAACCTTTCAAAATGACATTCCGAACCCAACAATCACCACCGTTGTTCCAACGGAGGATGTGACCTATCATTTCTACATCCGCTCACTCGAAGTGTTTGGCGTATTGATAGATGTTGCAACAGTGAGCATCTACACCGGGGAATCGCTGACCGGACTCTTCGATTGCGAAGCAGAAAAGGAGCGGGTTGTGTTTCGGGACGGTCAGGTTTTTGGTGGAACGGTCTACACCGTGGAAAAAAACAAAATGAACAAACAGGTTTGGAATTACACATTTGGTAACTCAACGACACGCATCACGCTTGAGCGCTGCAACTGCGACATTCCACATCTCGGCACAACAGAAGGAGGGGGGTGATATCTGGATCGTTGGATAATCTACCTAAACTTTAAAATGGAAATTCGTCACAATTGGGCTGCACTTGCGCATACCATTGTGAGGTCCGTTTGGCGTCATTGGACAGCGTAAATCCGCACTCGGCTCCATATACCCAATACAATTCTTCTGGGTTTGAATAGAAATAAACCACTTCAAAACCAGCCTCCATCCTTGACCCCAATTTCACTTCCTTTGGATTTTTAACCGTTGAATAAACCCACTGCTTCTTACCGTTTGGAAGTTCAGTACACCGCATAAACTCCTTCACGCCTTCTTCGGTAGACTCAAACAAATACACTTTGTCTTCCTTCACATCATCGGCTTCGTTCGCTTGAACTTCAACTGAATCTTCTTGGCCGTCTTTTTCACTCACAACTTCCGTTGAACAGGAAGAAAAGAAGAGCAGGACTAATGCGATTGGATACAAATTGTTCATAGCGTTTTCTTTTCGGTTTTTTAAAAATACGGAATTCTAGCAAAAAGTTCTATTTTTAGTCAAATGAATTGACAGACATGGATTTAAAAAAGTGGTATAGCATTCCCGGGCTCGTATTGGCAGGGGCGTTTTTGTTCTTCGCGTTCACAATGGTGAACAAATCAGTGGAAGCTTCGCATGAGTTCAAAGTTGAGAAAAACAAGATTTCAGAGATACTCAACTTCAAAGATCGTCTGCTTTCGTTCCGCGACTGGATTTTTTCAGAAACGGCATGGGAAGAAAAACGGGTAAAATATGAAGAAGCCATAGCCAATGCGGATGTTCACTACCAAGAAGCGATTGGTTACGGACATTATTTGCTGATTGGTGCCTTGCTGTTTTTTATTGCTGTTGTCATTGTCTACGCACGCAAACGCATCTATTTTGGTATTACACTGGGACTTGCCACCGTTGGAATAGCCTTGCTCGCACAGGGCGTGATGAACCCCATTCTCGAGATGTCAGCGTTCGAAGAAGACATGACATTCAAAGTCTACGTGAAGCCCAAGGATTTTCCTTTTTACATGGAAACCATTAAGAAGTTCCGCGAGGTGGATGACGTAACGAGTGGTCTCCTAAACAACATTGAGTGGATCCCATATATCGGAGAAGACATTGCGGATTACTCCTCAGGAGCAGCCGAATCTGCCACTACGATGGCCGAGAATGCGGCAACATTTTTAGAGGACCATTCGGAAGATAAATTTGGCAAAGACGTCGTCTTTAGGGGCAAAACCTTCTTCTATTACCAGAACAAAGGCATTATGGACGTGATCACCTTGTTATGGGAAAACAACAACAAGCCCGTTGCAGCGGCGATTGGCACCTTTAGCGTGATTATTCCGCTGATAAAACTGTTGTTTTCCATCATCATTCTGTTGTTTCCGATTACGCGGGCAAAAACTTTGCGCAAGGTCTTGAGCTACATTTCAAAATGGAGTATGGCCGACGTCTTTGTTGTCGGTGCATTTTTGGCGTATTTGAGCTTTGCGAACATGAGTCCGGGCGTACAAATGGATGCCAACGCCTTGTTTGGATTGTATTATTTCGGTGGCTATGTGCTCGTTTCAATCCTTTTGGGCATCATGCTCGACCTTACGATTAAAGAGAAAATCAAACACATTGAGGCGAGAAAAGCGGCTGTGAAACCTGCGACAGACAGCGCAAGTCCTGAACTCGGAGAGGTTTAACTAAGACCGTTGCAAAACTGCCTACTCGTTGTTACTTCAAAACCGCCGAAGGCAGCAGCGAAGCTAATTTAAAATTAGCTCCGCTGAGACTTCGTGTTCTCATTTACAATCGGTAAACTGCGGTTTAAAATTTTATTGTGCCTCGATTAGAGAGTTTTGCAACGGTCTTTAACTTGGATTTCCTGAAATTGCTTTTCGTGCGCAGGACGCGTTAAGGATTTACCTTCGGGCTTGCTTCGCAGGTGCAGCGGCATCATCAGACATCGCGACATTCATCGTCGGGATTTCTGATATATAGCGGACAGCCTGACCCCGACAGGTCCCGATTACTATCGGGATTCGGATGTTGGGGAAACGCCCAAAACAACAATTTACTGTTTCACCATTCGTTTCGTGATCTTCCCCGCTTCGTGGATGA
>JBFYPU010000271.1:0-7655 GCA_041303175.1 Crocinitomicaceae bacterium
ATCGAGTTCGGCGCTGTTGAGTAAATCATCAATTTTGGTGCGCATCCGATTCACGGTTGCCAAATCCAACTTAGGTTCTAGCTTTTTATCGTCGTACGAAAATTTGGCTACAGGTTCAGAATCCAGAAAGGAGAAATCGACGTTTTCCCGCAATTTAAAAAGTTTCATGTCCAAGGCTTCAACTGGCTCAAATTCGGTAGATGCAGGCGTGTCCTCTTCGTTCAAATTTCCAAAATCAAATGCTACCTTTTTTGAAACTAAGCCCGATTTCGAGAATACAACATCGAACGGAACTTTATAGTTAACATTCCCTTTCAGCGTATATTTTCCATTTGACGCGCTCGTTGCAGATGCAACTGAACTCCCGTTTTGAACGATCGACACGGTAACACCCCCTTCATTTTTCCCCAGATCTTGGTTTTCAACCACTCCGCGAAAAACGAATTGAAGGTTTTGAGACCAAGCTAAGGAACTCAATAACAGTACAATAAGAACAATAAAATACTTCATAGTCTTGCCTTTAAACGTATGTCTGTACAACCAGTTACAGATTTGGTTTAAATTTGATTCAGATTTAGAACAAATATCGTTAAAATTGTTCAATTCACGAAGAGAAATAGCCATGTTAAAAAACGATCAGTGGAGTTATTGGGAGCGCAAAACCTACCTGGATGGGATTGACTTTTTGATCATCGGCGCAGGCATCGTTGGTTATTCAACAGCTTTACGTCTTCGAGAATTGCACCCAATTGCTAAAATCATCATCCTAGAGCGTGGTATTCTGCCGTCAGGTGCAAGTTCTAAAAATGCAGGATTCTCCTGTTTTGGTAGTGCGTCCGAAATTTATGATGACCTACAAACTGCTGACGAGAAGGTCGTTTGGGAAACGGTTGAAATGCGCTGGAAAGGTTTGCAGGAACTTCGCAGACAAATTGGTGACGATGCGTTAAAACTGGAAGTAAACGGCTCATGGGATTTGTTCACTGAATCCGAGCGGAGCACCTTCGATACCGTAGCGCCATATCTGGATCAGTTCAACCAACGTTTATACGAAATAACCGGAGAACGCGACGTTTATTCCATTGATCATGCCGTTCAAGGTCGTTTTGGTTTCCAAGGCATCGTAGCAAGTTTCCACAATCGGTTAGAAGGACAAATTGACACGGGAAGCATGAATTTGGCATTTTACCGAAAAGCGATTGCTGCCAAGATTGACGTCCTATTTGGCTGTGAGGTGAAACAAATTTCGGAGCACGAAACGCATGCCACGCTTGAAACAGCGATTGGGAAATTTTCTGCACAAAAAATCCTTGTTTGCACGAATGGATTTGCTCAGCAATTGATTAATGAAGACGTTCAACCGGCACGCGCACAGGTTTTGATCACCCAGCCGATTTCAGGCTTGAAGGTCAAAGGAACCTTTCATTACCAAAAAGGGTACTATTATTTTCGAAATATCGATGGGCGGATTCTCTTTGGAGGGGGACGCAATTTGGCTTTTGAAGATGAAACAACTACCGAGATGGTGAATTCTGCACACATCATTGACGCACTGAAGGTACTTCTTGGGTCAGTAATATTACCAAACACACCGTTTGAGATTGATCACACATGGGCAGGAATCATGGGCGTTGGAGCGAGTAAAAAACCGATCATCAAATCCATTTCACCCTCCATTTATTGCGGCGTTCGATTGGGAGGGATGGGCGTTGCAATCGGCTCGTTGGTTGGTCAGGAATTGGCCGAATTGGTTTCTCAATCCTGAATTCGTCACAAATTGCATTTATCTCGTGAAAATTTTGATCTAAGCTGACGTGTTTATGCAATAGTGTTAATTTTGATAAAAAAATACTTCATGAGAAAAACACAGCTCAACGATAAGCACGAAGCACTCGGTGCGAAAATGGTTCCATTCGCAGGATTTTATATGCCTGTTCAATACGAAGGTGTGAAAATCGAGCACGAAACAGTTCGCAATGGCGTGGGTGTTTTCGATGTTTCTCACATGGGAGAATTTCTAATCACAGGTCCTGCGGCATTGGAATTGATTCAAAAAGTGACAACAAACGATGCTTCAACCTTAACAAAAGGACGCGCACAGTACAGCTGCATGCCCAATGGAAAAGGAGGAATTGTTGACGATTTAATTGTTTACTGCCTAGAAGAAGAAAAATATTTGTTGGTGGTAAACGCCTCTAACATCGCGAAAGATTGGAATTGGATCGACGCGCATAATTCGATGGGTGCTGAAATGCGCAACTTATCGGACGATTATTCTTTGCTCGCGATTCAAGGCCCAAAGGCTGTTGAAGCTATGCAATCCTTGACGTCAATCGATCTATCAGCGATCAAATACTACCACTTCGAAGTAGCCGATTTTGCTGGAATTGAGCATGTTATTATCTCTGCAACGGGATATACGGGCAGTGGTGGATTTGAAATCTACTGTAAAAATGAGCAAGTGGAGCAAGTTTGGGACAAGGTATTTGAAGCTGGTGCAGCGTTTGATATTAAACCAATTGGTTTGGCGGCGCGAGACACCTTGCGTTTGGAAATGGGATTTTGCCTGTACGGGAACGACATCGACGATACGACTTCACCGTTGGAAGCTGGACTGGGATGGATTACCAAATTGAACAAAGAGGAGTTCACGGACAAAGCGTTTTTGACTCAGCAAAAAGAAGCTGGTGTGACGAAAAAATTGGTTGCTTTTGAAATGGTTGAACGCGGAATTCCTCGTCACGACTACCCAATTCAAGATGCTGCAGGTAACGTTATAGGTCGCGTCACTTCAGGCACAATGTCGCCTTCAATGGATCTTGGAATTGGCCTCGGCTATGTAGATTTGGCTCATTCCGAAATGGATGGAGAAATTATGATCGAAATTCGCAACAAACCCGTTTTGGCGAAGGTTGTGAAACTTCCGTTCTACAAGAAATAACACATTGGATAGTTGGAATAAAAAATGCCGCTCATTTGCGGCATTTTTCGTTTCTGAGAATTACATTCCTGCAAACCATTGCTGAAAATACTGTCCAACAAAAGGCAGTGGTTCTTTCTTACCATTGATCGCTTGTACAAGGCTATAAATCCACGCTCCGAGCACTACCAAAATAGCGAGGTACCATACCAAAATCCCTAAAAAAGGTATAAAAATTAGGAACATACCGAGTAGTTGAACGGCGATTCCAACGATCATAATTCCAAGCATTTGGCGAATGTAGAAACTGGCGTGTTCTTGCTTGTCTGACGAGTTTTGGACAAGTGCAATGATCCATCCGATCAAGGTGATGTGCGCAACAATAGCGCGGGTTTTTACGGCTTCATCCATAGTAGTGATTGTTTAAGTGAAAATTCTTATGTAATGATTTCTTTGATTTGTCCTAAGATAACAAAACCTGAGAAATACCATCAACGCATTTCAATTTATGTTCGCGACAGAGCTGAAATTGATGCCATTCTTGGTACTCGGAAGAGCAAGATCAATCCAACGACGAAGAAGAAGATGATGGATAAAATTGATGCGCGAATATCGTCCATCATGTATTCCATGAACCCAAAAAAGAAGGTTCCGAAGACGATTCCGATTTTCTCTGTGACATCGTAAAATGAGAAATAACTCGCGTGATCTTGGGTTTCTGGCAAGAGTTTAGCGTAGGTTGATCGACTCAAAGACTGAACTCCTCCCATCACTAGACCCACGCCGCACGCTAGGGCATAGAATTGTCCGTGACCACCCACGGGAATGAAATAAGCAAACACGCACAAAGGAATCCAGAAGAAGACGACCAATAACAATGCTTTGAGGTTTCCAATTCGCTCAGACAGGCGCGAGATGAGAAATGCGCCCACAGCTCCCAGAATTTGAATCAATAGAATGGCAATGATGAGTCCACCGGTTGCCGTCGCATTATGTGCTTCAATTTCTTGTGTAGTCATTGTCGCTTTCAACGCCTCTGGAATTTTAAAAATCTCGCGCGAAGCGTACAAGGTTGCCATGAGCATAACAGTCTGAACGCCTGTATTGAAGAAGAAAAACGAAGTAATATATCGCTTCAATTCCTTGATTTTTCTAAACTCTTTGAACACCAATTTCAACTCAGCAAGTCCTTTCCGCATGATGCCTTTTTCAGGCTTTCGGTTGTAGACATTGTTTGGTAAAACACGATAGGTAATTTGACTGAACGATACCCACCAAACACCTACAAAAATGAAGCAGTATCGGGCATCATTGCCCAAGACTTGCGTCCAAACGAGGCATACGATCAGCAGAATCATACTTCCGAAATAGCCCATTGAGAATCCACGTGCAGAGATGCGGTCATGATCCCTCGGCTCGGCAATTTCAGGTAAAAACGAGTTGTAAAAAACGAGGCTACTCCAAAAGCCAATGCTCGCCAGAAAGAAGGGAATCATGCTTAAGCCAATGTTGTTTGCATCAAAAAAGAACAACCCACAACAGGAAATTGCCCCAATGTAACAGAATAATTTCATGAAAAATTTCTTCTTGCCTGAATAATCCGCAATTCCTGAAAGGATGGGAGATAGAATAGAAACAACTAGAAAGGACGCTGCCAAAACGTAAGAATACAAGACAGAGCTTGACATTTCAACCCCGAAAAATAAGGACGTGACATCTTCCGTGCGAACGGTTAGAGCTTCCAAAGCCGCGCTACCTGCTTCCGTATCTGGGTTCAAATGTGGATTTGTCCGAACTTTGTACGCCCATGTTGTCGTTCCTTCAAAAAAAATCGGGAAAATAGCAGAAGAAATCACCAAATTATAGACTGAGTTGGCCCAATCGTAGAACACCCAACCTTTGATGATTTTCTTATTTCCCTTTTCCATGGTCTATTCCTTTCCTGCCAAATAGTCCACAAGATACCTGAAATCAGGCGCCAATTCACCTGAAAGCGTTGTCTGAGATCCGCGCTCGATGATTTTATCGCTGTCTTCTTTCACCAAGGCAGGGAAAACTTCTTTGAGCAATTCTCGTCCAAAATCCTCCGAAGCATCCAATGGCAATTCGCACGGCAAATTATCTACAGCCATCACCGCCACCGCATTTTCCTGCAGAAAATCGACCTCCGTTTCCGATATTGGGTCATAACCATAAATTGGATCCGCAATTTTACTTGCTCGAATGGTGCACGCAATTGGACCGTTTATGTCGCAACTGATATCAGCAACCACGGAAAGTCGAATGTTATCCGCTTTGAGGTCTTCGCGTGTAAAAATAAAATCGGCTTTCGCACTCCAATAATGGCATGGAATGTACATATCCATTTTGGACAGGTAGCGTTTAAAGGTTGATTTATAGTTTTCAGGGTTCGTGTAGAAATCTGATTTATTGAATTCAGAACCATTTCGTGGCGCGTAGTAATCTTCCACTTCGAGGTGGGCAAATACAGGCTCGTTGAAATTTCCGGTCAAAAATTCTTCTGGAGAAACTTCTTTGATAGGCAGCAACTCCATCATTTCGCGCGCTCCATGCCCTACTCTTCCAAATCCTGTCAGTAGAATTTTTGTCGTCGAAGGAAGAACCACTTTGTTCAGTTCAGCTTCCACTTCTTTGCGGTTTGCACAGAGATGCGCTGGTTTCAACTCATAGATTTTGTGCTTCAATCCGTAGGTCAGAAATCCATTGTAACACCCAACAATTCCAGCGTATCGGCCGAAACCAATTACACGTTTGTTGTTTTTATCCTTCAGAACTTCGTAGTCGATCAACTGAATTTTTTTCTCCACAATTGCCCGCAAAAGATTTCGATTATAGGGTTGCTTTTTAAAGGTATGCGAGAAGAATAGGTACTTTTTATTCTCAATTAAATCTTCAACATTCACTTCCTTTATGCCCATCAAAATATCGCATCCCGAGAGATCTTCGTTCATTTCAATGCCCAAATCGAGGTAGGCCTGATCAGCATATGCGCGAATAGGGCTTGGTTGCACCACAATTTTAACGTGTGGATAAATGGTCTGCAGCTTGACACACTGCTCGGGAGTAAGGGGAACGCGCTTGTCGGGTGGTATCTTCCCCTCTCGTACGACTCCAATAATAATTTTTTCCATACTAGTTCGTTAGCGGTGTTTTTAGAATATAATGGTCAATTAGCTCCCTTACACATCCTTCTCCACCGCGCTTTTCGAGGACCACGTCCACGTGTTTTTTCACGGCAAAAACGGCATCTCTCGGGCAAAATGAAACGCCTACTTCGCGCATCACTTCCAAATCATTGATATCGTCTCCGATAAATGCTACTTGATCTAGGTTGATTCCTAACTCAACACAACTATTTTTTAATACATTAATTTTTGCTTCTCTCGTGACGTGATACTGCTGTACACCAAGTATTTCAGCGCGATTTTTGATCGCTTCTGACTTAAATCCAGAAGAGATAATCGCAACCTGAAAGTCGTTTTTGGTTAAATGCAAAATCGCCATCCCGTCTTTCGCGTTGAATTTTTTCATTTGTTCACCGCTTTCAGCGAAGTACATGCCTCCATCCGTCATTACGCCATCAACGTCTAGAACGAGCAATTTGATTTTCTCTAGCTTCTTTGAAAGTGCTTCAGACAAGAACATCGGGTGAAACAGCATCGATTCGAGGTCCAATGCGTATTCATCTGCAAGCGCTTCCAAATCGAAGAGTGAAAGTTCATTCACGTGTTCAACATTCAAGTCGTTCAAAAACTCGAACAGGCTGATGCCGTGCTTATCAAAAAGACCTTTTATATTTTGCTCGAGGTGATTCATTTACACAATTGTGAAACCAACTGCTGCTGCAACGGGTTTTATTTGGTCAAACATCTGTTTAAATTCGGCATGATCCAGTTGCTGAGAAGCGTCTGATTTTGCCACTTTAGGATTGGGATGTGTTTCAATCAAAAGTCCATCAATTCCCATTGCAGTGCAGGCTTTCGCTAGTGGCGTCACACCATACGCATATCCCATCGCGTGAGACGGATCCAAAATGATGGGCAAGTTGATGTGTTCTTGTAGCCACGCAACGCCGCACAAATCGAGGGTAAATCGTGTGCTTGTTTCAAAGGTTCGTAGTCCGCGTTCGCACAATATCACTTGATCATTTCCACCGGAAAGTACAAATTCAGCCGCTTGTACAAACTCCTTGAGCGTTGTGCCAAATCCGCGTTTGATCAATACTGTTCTATTTGATTTTGCACAGGCACGTAAAATTCCTTGGTCATACATTGCCTTCGCTCCAATTTGAACCACGTCTGAATATTCAATAATTTCATCAATGTGTGTAGCGTCTCGTGCCTCGGTGATCACGCTCAATCCAAATTCATCGCGCATTTTGGCAAGTAACTTCAATCCATCTAGACCCATTCCTTGAAACGAATACGGACTTGTTCTCGGCTTGTAACAACCACCACGCAGCGTTGTCAATCCCATTCCTTTCAGCAATTGTGCCGATTCGCGTATTTGCTCTTCGGACTCCACAGAGCATGGGCCACCGATCAAGATTGTCTTATTCGTGTTGCCACCGATCGTCACATTTCCGATCTTCACTTCGCGCTTTTCACGCTGGTATTCTTTCGATGCAAGTTGAATGTCGCCGTCAAATGGCCAATATTCTTCAACCTCATTTTCAAATTCTTCGGGCACGTGTTTGAGCGACGCTCCTGTAATC
>JBFYPU010000272.1:0-3278 GCA_041303175.1 Crocinitomicaceae bacterium
TGGTTGCACTTGAGGCATTTGGTTGGTGCCATCTGAATCGAGTGGCAGTGGTCCATGCTGCAGGTGGAATATTGAAACAATAGTTTTGCCAACCATATACTGGATTCGTTCCAGCCGTAAAAATCGGAATCGGGCTAAAATAGTTGATGTCAACCCACGTAACACCATTGTTAATCGAATATTGGAAATAAACGCCTTCATCCACCAAGTCTGGATCTTCACAAGAACTGCAACCACCGCACGCATCGTCTGCAGCAAAATCAAGTTCAAAACACACTTGACCACCACACGAGACATCAAAGTTATTGCTCGTTAAAATTCTGGGAAGCGGTACATTACCAAACCACGCTGCTGGTGTTCCACTAGGTGTCGGACCGCAGGGGTTTGTATACAGCATCGTTCCTGATGAAGACCATCCAGGACCAAGGGCAGCCCCGTTAAAATCGGAAGAGAGCAAAGGTGTTGGCGATAGACCAAGGGCACTTAAATCAACCGATTGGCCGCAATCTATTGTAGCACTGGAAGGGGTAATCGTTAACGAGCACTGAGAATATCCAGTGAACGAAACAAAACTTAAAACAAACAGGAGGAATTGAGCTAGCTTTCTCATAATTTACTCTACGATAAGGTTAACCAATTCGAAATCCGTTAACCGATCATCGGTCATGCCAGGAATAAGTGTGACGAAGTTATCAAAGATATACAGCGATTTAATCGCTTTGGTGCTCCCATCCCCTTCAAGAACTTGACCCGGAGTCAAGGTGATGGAAAAGGCGTGCTCTGAATTCTCGATTCGTTCACAGTTGACGCAAAAGTCATCTCGCCAAATTTTTGTTGACCATGAAATCGTTTTTGTGTCACTTGAAAGATTCGTGTAGCGAAAAAGGATCAAATTCTGTTCGCGATCGTGAATGGGCGTACATGTTTTTCGTTTAAACTCAATGCGCACATCGTTTAATATTGTGTATACTTGCCATTCTTCTGTTGGTTCTGGAGTTGATGTAAAAATCGGATATCTATCTGAAATTGAAGCCCTAGAAGCAAATAGTGTTAATGCAAAGAAGAAGGTAAAACTTAGTTTTATTTGTAGCATAATGACGAAGAATTAGATTCGGTTTTCATTTGTTGATCAAGTATATTTAAGCGATGTAAATCGAACGATTCACGCACAATTTTCCCTTTCAAAATTAAGACGATTTATAGGTCAAGTAGTTGTCTTGTCTGACTAATTTAACACGTCTCTGGGAAAATCTGTTAAATAAAAAAGCGGAAGTATTACTACCTCCGCTCACTAAATTCATTCGATTCATTCGATTCATCCGATTATCTCAAGAGATTCACGTGACCATATACGACCTTACGTTCATCATTTTCCGTGACTTTGAATTCAATTTTCCACGTGTACGTTCCGTCTTGGGTCAATTCTCCACCATAGGTTCCATCCCAACCTATTGCTGCGTTGTGACTTTCAAAGATGATCTCTCCCCAACGGTCGAAGATCAACAGGGTGAAATCATACGGATCATAACCAGATGTAAACACCGGTTGGAAGGTTGGATTGTAATCGTCAAAGTCAGGCGTAAAGGAATTTGGCACATAGAAGATCAGCTCTTCTGTCAATCGGATAGTAGTATAAGCAGTATCGGTACATCCAAGTGCTGAGTATGCAATCAACTCCACCTCATATGTTCCTGATTGGCCTTCAGGGAATGTGTATGTTGGTGATACTTCATTGTTGGTTTGACTTCCGTCTCCAAAATTCCAATCATAATTCACCGCGCCCGTTGAGGTATTGTCAAATGTCACCACAGGTTCGAAATTGCTCACCGATGATGAACTTGGTGAGAAGCTCGCGATTGGGTCTGCCTCTACGTAGATGTAATCTGTGTAGGTAGCACTTGCTGTACAGCCCGTTGCAGAAGTTGTCGTCAACGTAACATCAAAAGTGCCCGGCGTGTTAAATGTAGTTGTTACACTGCCACATCCATTCAAGGTTGTCCCATTTTCAAGTGTCCAAATGCAGTTCGATAATGCTCCTGGAGTCGTATTTGTAAACGTTACCGTCAATGGTGCACAGCCAGCTAAATTATCCCCGAAGAATGAAACAACGGGAGCCAATTCGATGGTAATAACAACATCATCCGTATTCACACAACCATTCGCGTCCGTTCCAGTCACTGAATATGTACCGCTTGATGCTGGAGTAAACGCAACGCCGTTCACAACGGCTGGATCCCATACATACGTATTGGCTCCTGAAGCTGTCAAAATCGCCTGATCCGATTCACAAATCGAGAAGTCATTGCCAGCAAAAACGACTGGAAGAGCATTGACCGTGATGGTTGCCACTCCAGCTTGTGATTGAACACAACCTGTAACACTCGCATCTTGAACGCTCACTAAGTTGACATTAAACACGCCAGCTAGGACGGTTGGTACACTGATCGTAGCTGTATTCCCTACAGAAGTAATCGTTTGGTTACCTGTATTGTTCACATTGTACGTAAACGTATATGGAGCAACTCCATTGGACCCCGTAAAGGTGATCGTTGGATCCGCTGCACCCAAACAAACAGCTGTTGTGCCTGAGATTGTTCCTGTTGGCAACGGATTCACTGTAATTACAGCTGATTTCGTACTTCCAACACAACCATTCTCTGTTGGCGTCACCGTGATTGTACCACTAATTGGATTCGCCGTAGCATTCGTCGCAACAAATGACTGAATGTTACCCGTTCCACTTGCCCCTAGCCCAATGGTAGTATTCGTGTTTGTCCAATCGTACGTTGTCGACGCACTTGACCCAGTAAAGTTGATCGCCGTGGTATTAGTTCCAGCACACAGCGTTTCATCCAAAATTGAGTTGACTGTTGGGATTGGATTTACGGTGATTGTGAAAATTTGTGATGCTCCAATACATCCATTTTCTGTTGGACTTACGGTAATAGAAGCAACTTGCGGAGTCGCACCTGCATTAGTTGCGACAAAAGAAGCAATATTTCCAGATCCTGCAGCGCCAAGTCCAATGCTCGTGTTCGTGTTCGTCCAATTATACGTAAGCGCAGAACTGGATCCTGTGAAATTCAAGGCAGAAGTATTCGCGCCGCTGCACAATGTCTGATTCGAGACCGCGTTAACGCTTGGTGTTGGATTAACCGTGATGGTATATTGACCTGTTGGACCTACACATCCATTTGCAGTTGGCGTAACCGTGATCGTTCCAACGACTGGAGAACTTGTTGCATTTGTTGCGGTAAATGAACCAATGTTTCCATTTC
>JBFYPU010000273.1:0-4019 GCA_041303175.1 Crocinitomicaceae bacterium
GAAATGGAAACATTGGTTCATTTACCGCAACAAATGCAACAAGTTCTCCAGTCGTTGGAACGATCACGGTTACGCCAACTGCAAATGGATGTGTAGGTCCAACAGGTCAATATACCATCACTGTCAATCCTCCACCGAGTGTTAATTCAATTGCCAATCAAGCAGTTTGTAATGGTGTAAACACGAGTGCTGTGAACTTCACAGGATCAAGCACTTCGATTACTTACGACTGGACCAATACGAATACCAGTATCGGGCTTGCTGCGGCTGGATCAGGAAACATAGGGTCTTTTGCTGCAACCAACACAGGCTCAACGGCTCAAGTTGCTTCAGTTACGGTGAGTCCAACAGAAAATGGATGTATCGGAGCATCTCAGATTTTCACAATCACTGTTAATCCAACGCCAACTGTAGATCCATTCTTAGATCAGACTTTGTGTGCTTCAACAAACACTGCAGCGATTAACTTCACAGGAGCTACAGCGGGATCAACTTACGACTGGACGAACTCGAATGCAAGTATCGGACTTTCAGCAACGGGAACAGGAAACATCGCTTCTTTTGTGACAACGAATGGTACATCGAGTCCAATTAGTGGTACAATCACTGTTACGCCAAGTGCCAACGGATGTGTTGGAAGTACCCAATCCGCTGTAATCACAGTGAATCCGTTGCCAATAGGAACAATCTCAGGTACAACAGCTGTTTGCTTGGGTGCAGCGGATCCAACGATCACCTTTACGGGGTCCAATGGAGTTGCTCCATATACGTTTACGTACAATGTGAACAATACAGGTAACCAAACGATTACTTCTGTTGGGAATACGGCAACGATCAGTGTACCAACCGTCCTAGCTGGCGTGTTTAATGTCAACTTAGTGAGTGTTCAAGATGCGAGCGCAACGGGATGTGTTCAAGCGCAAGCTGGAGTGGCCACCATTACAGTCAATGCGTTGCCAAACGTTTTTGCGGGCAATGACTTCTCGATTTGTGAATCGGATCAGGCGATTTTGACAGCTTCAGGAGCCAATACGTATTTATGGGATCCAGCCGTTGTGAACGGCGTTGCGTTTACTCCAGCATCAAACGGTACATATTCAGTGACTGGAACGGACGTAAATGGTTGTGTCAACACAGACGATGTAACAATTACGCTCGAATCGGCACCAGTTGTATCCTTCTTTGGTGATAATTTAGCTGGATGTGCGCCTCTAACGGTCACCTTCACAAACACAACACTAGGCAATTTAACGAACTGTATTTGGACACTTGAAAATGGGACAACCTTGAATGGATGTGGCAGTGTAACAACTACATTTAACACACCAGGGACTTTTGATGTTACCTTGACGACAACTTCTGCGACAGGCTGTACAGCAAGTGCTACTTACACAGATTACATCTATGTAGAGGCAGACCCAATCGCGAGCTTCTCACCAAGTTCAACAATGATTAATAACCTTGATCCAATGGTCTATTTTAACAATACCTCCACAGGCGCGGTGAACTATGACTGGAATTTTGGAGACGGAAGTCAAACAATCAATGAAGTATCACCAACGTATAGCTTCCCAGAAGAAGATGCTGGAGACTATCAAGTGGAGTTGATTGCATACTCACCGCTCGGATGTGCAGACACGGCCTACGCAACGATTCGCTTGATTGAAGAAGTGATCTTTTATGTGCCAAATACCTTTACGCCTGACTTTGATGATTACAATCAAACCTTCCAACCGGTGTTTACATCTGGTTATGATCCGTATGATTTCACCCTGTTGATCTTCGATCGTTGGGGAGAGATCATTTTTGAAAGTCACAACGCAGCAATAGGTTGGGATGGAACTTATGGTGGTGAACTTACGCAAGACGGAACGTACACTTGGAAAATTGAATTCAAGGTCACTGCGAACGATGAACGAAAGGTTGTTCTAGGGCATGTGAATATTTTGAGATAAACAGATAATCAAATCATTAGCAAAAAGCGGAAGTAGTAATACTTCCGCTTTTTGTTTAGAATATAAATCAGGACTCAATAAATATTCATTGAAAACCCCGAAATATTCATTGGCGATTATTTGACCACATAGGTTGGCAACGATAATGCTAATTTCATGTCTTAAGAGTACCAGAAACGACGCACTTTAAGTTACCAAACTATGAAAAAAACGAATCTACTTTTTACTGAGGATGAACTGAATAATCATTTTTCGTTTAGCCCACGATTGAATTTCGATATCAATCATTTCTTTCGTTTGTTAAGCATTTTCGCAATTGTGTTTATTTTTTCGACCGATTCATATGCGCAACAGAAAAGCGCCAATTTAGTGCAGTTTGAGGCAGATCTGGTAGTAGTAAATGAGAAAATAGCAAAAATTGATGATCAGATCACTACCATTAACGCTCGAATTTGGGGAATCCCAGCTGAAAATGTAGATCCATCAATTCTTCTGAAACTAAACGATCTTCAACTCATGAAAGATCAATACACAAGGGAGAAGATTTCAATCGAGGCGGCGTTAAATGACAATCAAAGCGACACGCAGATAGATAACTCACTGGATATTCCAACTTCTACAAATTCTATTCTTCCGAACGAAAATCAAGATCAGTTTCTTGAAGATTCAAATGGTCTAAAGTAATTGAATACAAATAATACGTCGTAAGATGAAAACAACTAAGCTATTCCTAACCCTATTCTTTCTTGGACTTTACATTTCTGTGCACGCACAATGCGCAAACAACAATACATTCTTAATGAATGCCACACCACCGGCTAGTCCAGGTGTTGCTTCGTTCACAGTAAATTGTATGAATGGGGGACAATTCGTAACTGTGAATGTTACCGCAGGTGTCTCGTATACATTCGCAACCTGTGGAAATACAGCTTTTGATACGCAACTTACTGTGTATAATGCAGCTGGAGGCGCTTTTATTGCCTACAATGATGACGGCTGTGGCGTGCAATCAACAATAACTTGGGTTGCGACTTTTACAGGAACAGTGAATGTGGTCCTCGATCAATACCCTTGTCTGAATACAGGTACATGTACTGATTTAGTGATAACCGCGACTCCGCCAGTTCAAAATGGTAACGGCTGTAACACGAATACAACCATTTGTACACAAGGAATTGCTGGGCCATTCGGATTCAGTACGCCTGGCCCTCCAGTGAGTACATGTCTTGACTTCTTCGGACCTAATTATGCGTATATCGTTCTTTACATCACTCAAAGTGGACCTTTACAAATGTTGATCGATGGAAATGGTGCAACAGGATTTCTTGATGTAGCGGTATTCAATGTGCCACCAGGCGTTGACCCTTGTGTTGCGTCATTAAGCACTGCTAACCAAATTTCATGTAATTACGCATCTTCATCGAGTGGTTGTAATCAGATTGGAACAGCATTTCCATGTCCTTCGAGTGTACCTTCACCCAATGTTGTTGCTGGTCAGGTTCTCTTTATTGTCGTTGAGAATTGGTCGGGTACTTCTACAAATTTCACCCTTGACCTAGCAAATCCTCCAGCAGCGCAAACAGGACCTCCTAACGGAACAATCAATCCAGCTGGTCCATTTTGTGCTAGTGCTGCTCCAGTTCAATTAACAGCAGTCAATACTGGTGGTACATGGTCTGGACCTGGGGTTTCAGCATCAGGAATGTTCACACCATCAGCTGCTGGTGTTGGAACTCATACAATTAATTATGCCATTGGATCAGCGCCATGCCAAGGTAGTGGATCAACAACAATAACAGTTACGAATAATCCTACAGTGAATGCTGTAGCCAATCAAACGCTATGTGCCAATACTGCTACTACCGCGATCAATTTCACAGGATCCGTAGTGGGTGCAACATACTCATGGACAAATAATAATACAGCAATTGGCTTGGGAGCTTCTGGATCTGGAAACATTCCTTCCTTTACTGCTACGAATGCAACGGCTAGTCCAATTACGGCTACGATAACAGTTACGCCTTCTGTAGGTGGTTGTACAGGCACACCTATCACATTCACAAT
>JBFYPU010000274.1:0-12243 GCA_041303175.1 Crocinitomicaceae bacterium
GCATTATTTATGGTCATGACACCCTTGCAATTCTTCCCACCGGTGGAGGTAAGTCCGTGTGCTTTCAAGTGCCAGGCATGGCGTTGGATGGAATAACACTGGTCATTTCTCCACTCATCGCGCTTATGCAAGATCAAGTCGATCAACTGACTTCCAAAGGAATCAAGGCGCAATTGGTGACTAGCACAATGACCTATCGCGAGATCGATATTGCTTTGGACAATTGTCGTTTTGGTGGCGTAAAATTTCTATACACAAGTCCTGAACGGCTCAAATCTGATTTATTTATCGAACGATTCAAAGCAATGCCTGTGAATTTGATCGTGGTGGACGAAGCACATTGCATTTCCGAATGGGGACATGATTTCCGACCAGCTTATCGAGAAATAGCCGCTATTCGCGCACTTCATCCTTCGGTCCCTATCGCTGCATTTACAGCCTCTGCCACAGAAAAAACGCAGGAAGATATTCGCTCGTTTTTGGATTTAAAATCTCCGAAATACTTCGCGGCATCACTCAAACGAGACAACCTGAGTTACCACGTGCGATCCAGCGAAAGCAAGATTTCCTCCATACTCGAATACTGTTTAACGCGTACCCAAGAAACGGGGATTGTTTACTGTCAAACCCGAAAAAGCGTGAAGGAAGTTGTTCGGCAATTGCGCGCAAAAAACGTCAATGCAGGATTCTACCACGGTGGACTTAACGCAGAAGATCGCTCGTACATGCTCCAACATTGGATGAATGGTTCGATAAAAGTGATGGTTGCAACCAACGCATTCGGAATGGGGATTGACAAGTCGGATGTTCGCTTCGTGCTACATGCCGAAATACCAAACAATCTTGAGGCGTACTATCAGGAAGCTGGACGAGCAGGAAGGGATGGCGCGGCAGCTCAAGCCATTGCATATTGGGAGGAAAAAGACCTGAAGACCATGTGGAGTATGCTTGATGCGAAATATCCCTCCAAGGAACGGATCAAACAAATTTATTCGAGTCTCTGTAATTTTTTGAAAATTGCGATTGGATCTGGTGAAAACGAAACCTATCCGCTTGATCTTCGCGCATTCACAAAAGCCTTCAATTTTTCGATCACAGAAGTTTTTCACGCACTAAAAATGCTGCAATCGAATGACGATATTTTTTTTACAGAAAGTAACTTCCAGCCAACGCGCCTAAAAATTTCCATTGGTAGCTCTGCACTTTATAAATTTCAAGTCGGTCACGATTCAGTAGCCCAATTGATTTCACTATTGACGAGAACGTACCCAGGCTTGTTTGATCATTTTGTTTCCATTCACGAGGGAGAAATTGCCAAACGCCTATCCGTCAATCCACTTGAGCTAACGCGCCAATTGGAATATTTGGAGCAATACGGTGTGATCGATGTGAATTTTCGTACATCCTTACCCAAAATCACCTTGCTTCACGAGCGACTTCCCGACAACTATTTGAACATTCAACACGCGGTATACGAGCAACGTCGGACATTGGAACGTAGTAAATTGGACTCGATGATCGCTTATATCCGCACTGACGATTGTCGTACAAAATTTATTTCAGATTACTTTGGCGGAGATGGTGAGCGATGTGGAAATTGTGACAATTGCCGAGAAAACGCGTCGAGCAATCACACCTTTGAAGAATTGGTTGAAATCATCCCTACCCTGCTTCCTGCGAGTCTAGAAAATCTGGCCAACCGACTTTCGATCAAGCGCGAACTCATCGTGAATGTACTTCGTCATTTGATGTTGGAAGAAGTGATTGAATTCGAGGAAAACGTTTACACAAGAGCTTAAGCCACCAGCTAATTCTTAATCAACGCCTTGAGTTCGTGAACTTCTTGTTGAAGTGCTTGAAGTGTGCGCGACAAATTGTTATCGTCGATTCGAATTTCGGGCAGTTCGGGCGAAATATAGTTCACAAATTTCCAGATTTCGAGAATGTCATTGGCATGCACGAGATAGGGTTCGTAAAATGTATTCGTTGAACACAATTGAAACGATTGTTCGGAAGAAAGCAGGTTGTGCACAACTTTGAAGACAATTCCTTCATCCTTAGTCACAACAATACAAGGCGTTCCGCTTCGGATGGACATCCAATTTTGAATGAATTCTGCGACCACATACGAACCTTCCACCACTGGAGGCATGGAATCTCCTTTGATTGGAAAGGATCTGTATTTACGATCTTTCGATAAAAATGGCAAATGGAAAGTTGGAAGCACTTTGATGTAATCCGGATCAGCATAACCTGCTGTATATCCAGCACTTGCCTTCATGGGCACCATTTCGATCACATCCTCGTTGTTTTCATCCACTTGGGTGGTGAGCACACGCAATTTTTGACCTTTCACATCCGCTGAAAGTCCATTGTCAATTTTTTCCCAATCCGAATCTTTGTAGTTCTGCAAATCTTGACGCACCAAATCATCAATCGAAACACGGTAGTAGTCGCTAAAAAGGATTAAACTATCCAAATTCGGATGTGCCACGTTGTTCTCGTAGCCCGAGTAGGAACTCCGTGTTAAATTCAGATCGTGAGCGACTTCTTCTTGCGATTTACCCAGCCGTTTTCGCAATAATTTTAGATTGATTCCAATTGCCATGTCGATATATTAATCATATTATGGTGGAAAATTAATCATTTCTTAGAATATCGCCAACTATTTGACGGAAATTTAATCTCTTAATTGAATCGGCTGCTCCGAAAAACGCGATTTGACGGCAACATACTTGGCTCCGAGAAAGATAATTTGTGAGGAATAGTAGACCCAAGCAAGAATGACAAGGATGGATCCAACAACACCGCTCGCCGCGAAAAAATAGTTACTTAGGTAATATTGAATCAACAATTGCCCAATATACAGCAGCGCACTTGTAACGACCGCGCCTTGAATCGCACGTTTCCATACCACTTTACCATCATGGAGGTACTTGAAAACAAACGTAAAAATGATCGCGTTTGCCAAAAGTGGAATCAAGTGCTGAGCAATGTAGGTGACGATCACCATCATCCAATCATTTTCTCCGAAAAATTGATCGCCCAACGATAAGAAAACGGTTTGCGCAAAATAAAATACCACCAATAGCACCCCAACACCAGCAAGAAATAGCATTGAAAGTAAGCGAAACAGCGCACCGCGGACAATCTTTCGTCGTGTACCTTTGAGCTTCTCCAAATCATAAAAATCGTTGATACTGCTTCGAAGCGAACTGATGATGGCAGTGGACGAAAAGAGCAAAACGATGAATCCAATTATTTCCATAAAGATGTTTCCATTACCAAGATCGAATTCGCTTAACATCCCCAAAACTCCTTTGACATCTTCCAATCCAATATGTTCAGAAAGAAAATTTGAAATAATTGTGACCATTGTTTCGTGCCCAACAATACGACCGAAAATCACAACACTTAAGTAAAGAATCGGGACGAGTGCGAAAATGGCGTAATAGGCCAATGCCGCTCCATGGAGGAACGAATTTTCCTGAAAAAATTCTTTAAAAACGGTTACAACTAATCGTTTACGACTATACTTCGCCATGCTTTTGAAGATAAAAATAGTTGAGCGTATTCAATTCGCGCGTTGCTGAAAGTACGATGTTTACACCACTTTTCGTCAAGAAATAGTTCAATACCAGCAATCCCGTGTTTATCGAACGTTGGAAAACGACTTCAATTTTGGCCCCTCCACCTTCGAATGCGTATTCATTCGGACGAAAAAGAACGGTTTCTCCATCGATCTCCAATTGGTTGATGGTTCCCAATAACTCAGCTTGCTCTTCGTCGTCCGGCTGATAATACATAGCACTGGGCGTGTCGTCGCGTTCGATTTTGCCATCCTTTAGATGAATCATGCGTTTTACAAATCCCATCAATTCTGCGCCATCGTGCGACACCATCACAATCGTTGTGTTTCGCACTTCATTCAACCGCAGGAGGTAATGCATCATCCGAAAACGAAGGGCTTGATCCAAGTGTACGAAGGGTTCATCGAGCAGCAAAACCAATGGTTCACACGCCAATGCACGCGCAAGTGCAAGTCTCTGCTGTTCGCCCCCAGAAAGTGTATGCGCTTTTCGCGATTTCAATGCCGAAAGTTCGGTTAAATCGAGTACCTCATCCATTAAATCATTTCGTTCGTCTTTCGGAAGGTGGAGGACCTTTTCGCGGACATTTTCTTCCACGGTATGATATGGATCAAGCGCAAAATCTTGGTTCACAACTTGCAAATCCTCGTAGCCTGGAATGAGTTTTTGACTCGGCCCAATCAATGTTTTTCCGTTAAACGTAACAGATCCAGAATTGGAATCCATTAACGCAGACAAGACTTTGATGAGGGACGTTTTTCCCATTCCACTTTTACCGATAATGCCCACAATTTCTCCCGGATCTATCCGAAAGGAAACATCGTCCAGAATGGTCTTTTCACCAAATGAAAGGGAAACACGATTGATTTCAAGCATCAAAAAATCAGTTCTTTTGGAAATTCTTGAACCGTGAAATACATTCCCGGAATCGGATTGGCTAGCGGTTCATAATCTTTCAAGTAGACTTTCAATACAAACGTATCATCGGTCTGTGACCATTCAAATGAATCCAAAAGCGACTCCGAGCAGCCCACAATTGTTTGTTGTTCGCCTTTAAGTTCAAACAAACGCATGCCTTCTATTTCGAAATTGAAATCTTTACCATCTGGGAACTGTCCCTGAAGCGGATAGGTTGTGTCTTGGTGTTCTTCCATTCCTTCAACGTCTGTGGTGATATTCAATTCATCCTCCCACTCGTGACGTCGGTTGTTCTCGGATTCTTTTCCATCGTGATTCGCCTCGGCGTGTTCAACTGAAAAATCATCGTTTAAGAGAAAAATATGGACTTTACACTTCATAACTACTTATTTGATGGTAAAAATATCAACTTTCCTGTTGGCGGATGTACAAGTAGCCGTATTTTTGCGAACGAAGATCGAAATCAATGAACATACTAGCAATACGAAAAAATAAAAGTCACTCCATCGAACGCAAACATCCTTGGATCTTTTCTGGTGCAATTTATACGGAAACGGAACAATTAACGGATGGAGACGTGGTCACGATTACTGACCACGAAAATTATTTTATTGCGCGTGGACATTTTCAGCACGCCACGATTGCCGTTCGGATTTTAACCTTTGAGGACGAGGAGTTGGACACTGATTTTTATGTGCGAAGGATTCGAAGCGCGGTGAACGTGCGCATGCAGCAAGGCCTGATTCGTGAGGACAACAACATTTGCCGATTGGTTCATGGCGAAGGTGACAGTCTCCCAGGATTGATTATCGATTATTATGCAGGTGTTGCTGTGATTCAATGTCACAGTATTGGCATGTACAACTCCCTCGAAGCGATTACAGCGGGCTTGGTGGAAGCCATGGGCGATCAATTGCTTGCCGTTTATTCTAAGTCTTCGGATACATTACCCGAACGTATCGCAACGGAAGACAAGTACCTATTTGGAGCCTGCGAAACACCTCATGTAGCCTTGGAAAACGGAGTGAAATTCAACATTGATTGGATCAACGGACAAAAAACGGGGTTCTTTATTGATCAACGTGAGAACCGACAATTGTTGGCAAAATATTCCAAAGGAAAAACGGTATTGAATACCTTTTGTTATTCTGGAGGATTTAGCTTGCTTGCCTTGAAAAATGGCGCGGCAAAAGTAGATTCATTAGACAGTTCAAAAAAAGCGATTGAATTGACAGATGATAACGTTCGCTTGAATGCTTTCGAGGAAAAACACACCTCAATTGTCGCGGATGCGATGCATTACATCAAAGATTTGGGTGATGATTACGATATTATTGTTTTGGATCCACCGGCATTCGCCAAGCACAGAGACAAACGCCACCAGGCGATTCAAGGCTATAAACGATTGAATGCGCACGCGATTCGCCAAATCAAGCCGGGCGGAATCATTTTTACTTTTTCCTGCTCTCAAGTGGTAGATAAACAGATGTTTACCAATACAGTAATCGCCGCAGCCATAGAATCCGAGCGAAATGTCCGAATTTTGGAACAACTGCACCAACCCTCCGATCACCCCATTAACGCGTTTCATCCAGAAGGTGAATACTTAAAAGGTTTGGTGATTCACGTCGAATAATGCTCAACCTTAGTTATAGAACCATTCTTGCCGTTGCGATTCCCTTGATGGCATCCACGTTCATTCAGTCGATTGTACTGTTGACGGACTCCTCCTTTCTGAGCCGCTACGACTCCCTAGCTTTTGGTGCTTCGGGAAATGGTGGATTGATCTACATTACCTTGTTTATGACCTTGGCTGGACTGAATGAAGGAACTCAAATTTTAATGGCGCGGCGCATTGGTGAAGAACGCCAAGCCTTGTTACCTCGGATTTTTGGAAGCTCCATAGTTATGAATTTTGTGCTTGCCTCAATCCTATTTTTCTTCGCATGGACCTTTTTACCTGAACTTGTACTCAACAACGTTAAGCATCCTGAACTTGGAGCCATGGAAATGAAGTACGTTCAAATTCGAACCTTCGGATTGATCCCTTCAGTAATCTCCCTTGCGATTCTTGCCTATTTCACGGCAACGGGCAAAACATTTCTGATTCTCATCAATTCGATTGTCATAGCTGGAGCAAATGTTGTCATGGATTACACCTTAATTTTCGGTCATTTTGGTTTCCCCGAAATGGGATTGGAAGGGGCTGCCATAGCTTCAACGCTTTCGGATTACCTCGGACTACTTTTCTTACTTGCTGCCGTTTCATTTCACCCGATGGCCCGCGAGCATCAACTGTTGAAAATGATTCGCGTTAAGGGCTCAACCATCAAAAAGTTGTTTATTCTTGGCTCTCCAATTATGCTTCAAGGTTTGGTGGCATTGCTTACCTGGACCATCTTTTTCTTTTGGATTGAACAAATGGGTGTATTTGAGTTGAATGTTTCTCAAAATATCCGATCATTGTATTTCTTGGCTTTTGTTCCCATTTGGGGATTTGGCGCAACTGCAAAAACGTATGTAAGTCAATATATCGGTCGAAAAGACTACGCATCGGTTTCCATAGCCATGCGGCGTATTCAACTGCTCACTGTTTTGTTTCTCTTTATTTTCTTTCACGGAGCATTGTTCTATCCAGAAAAACTCATTGCGATGGTCAACCCGAATGAGGAATACATTCAAAAAAGTGCAGAAACCCTGCGCTTCGTATTTGGCTCGATGATGCTCTATGGCTTTTGCAGTATTTATTTTTACACCATCGCTGGAACTGGAAATACGCGGTATTCCTTTATTATAGAACTAATTTCGGTACTCGTCTACCTCCTATTTGCCTATCTATTTATCAAAGTACTAAAACTTGACGTTTATTATGTCTGGTCAATCGAGTATATTTATTTTGGAGTGATTGGACTTTTGTCAATCATTTACTTGAAATTTTTCAATTGGAAAAAGAAACAAATTTGAAATGAAAACTATGAAGATTGTTTTTATGGGAACTCCCGAGTTCGCTGTGACCATTTTGGAAAGACTGCAAAGCGATCAGCAACTTACAATTGTGGGTGTCATTACTGCGCCAGACAAACCTGCTGGACGTGGACAAAAAATTCACTCAAGTCCAGTGAAAGATTTCGCGGTGGAACATTCCTTACATTGTTTACAGCCGACCAATCTCAAAGATTCTGCTTTCCTCAATGAACTTGCCTCCCTTCAAGCTGAATTATTTGTGGTTGTAGCATTCCGTATGCTTCCAGAAGTTGTTTGGGCAATGCCACCGTTGGGCACGATTAATTTACATGCTTCGCTTCTTCCGCAGTACCGTGGAGCAGCACCTATTAATTGGGCAATCATAAACGGTGAGACAGAAACGGGAGTAACAACCTTTTTTATTGAACGTGAAATCGACACAGGCTTGGTGATTGAACAACGAAAAATTACCATTGGAGCGAATACGAACGTTGGTGAATTGTATGCCGATTTGATGACCCTCGGTGCAGAAACAACCTTATCTACGGTGCATAAAATTCTTACTGGCGATGTCAATGGCCTTGAACAAGATGAAATGTCGAAAAATAGCGAACTCAAGGCAGCACCAAAAATTTTCAAGGAAGACTGTGAAATTGATTTCACGCAAGACGTGCAAACGGTTCACAATTTCTGCCGAGGACTCGACCCCTATCCGGGAGCCTGGTTTACCGTCCAAATCCGCAATAAACAAGAATCCAAGACCTTTAAATTCTTTTCGGTTGAAAAAACCAACCTTTTGGTTTCCGATTCAACACACATTAAACAGAACGAAGAAGGAATCTTGATGCCATGTTCGGACTATTATCTCCTTGCTAAAGAAGTTCAAATGGAAGGAAAACGCAAAATGACGGCCAAAGAATTTTTAGCTGGGCATGAAATTTCAGGCTTTCATCTATAAAAATCGTGCATTCGTGCCCAATAAATTCCTTGAAAAGGCTGAAAAAAGGGCATTTTTCGGGGTGTTTATCAACAAAAGCGTCTAGTTTTCCACATTTCGCACCATTTTTAGTCTCTATGCCTTGTGTGGCAAGGATATTAAAATATATTTGTCACGGTAAAATTATTAACACAAACTAAAAACAAGAGACTATGAACAAAGCAGAGTTGATCGAAGCAATGGCTTCAGAAGCTGGTCTTTCAAAAGCAGATGCAAAAAGAGCATTAGACGGATTCCAATCAGCAATTACATCTTGCCTTAAAAAAGGTGATCGTTGTTCTCTAGTTGGATTTGGATCTTTTTCAGTATCTAACAGAGCTGCACGAACAGGACGTAACCCACAAACTGGTAAAGAAATTAAAATTGCTGCAAAAAATGTAGTACGTTTTAAAGCTGGATCTGAGCTTTCAGAGAAAGTAAACTAGTCAAAACGTCAAAATTTTGAAAGGGAATCGTGAGGTTCCCTTTTTTTATATGCACTTATGAACGATTCGGTTTTAGCTCAACTATATCCCTTCATTACAGAGAGTAAGCGCGAAATGTTTGATCGCATCGCTGCTGATCGCACCAAGCACCTCACTGTTGTGTTGGAAGATATTGTTCAAGAATTCAATTCCTCGGCCGTATTGCGCAGCTGTGATTGCTTTGGAATTCAAGAATTGAACATCATCGCAGAAAATCAAGAATTTGAAATTCAACGGGAAATAGCTCGTGGTGCCAGTAGTTGGGTAGATGTTCTCCCATACGCAGGAAACGATGCACCCGCTAAAGCTTGCTTGCGCGACTTAAAAGAAAAAGGATATCAAATTGTCGCAACAAGTCCACACGCCGAGCACACCATTGACACCATTTCAATCGAAAAGCCAATTGCTCTTGTCTTTGGCACTGAACGATCAGGCATTTCCACTTCCATTCTTGAAGAAGCCGACACCCTAGTGCGAATTCCAATGTATGGATTTACGGAAAGTTTCAATATTAGCGTCTCTGCAGCGGTCACCTTAAATCAATTGCGTAATCGACTTGAAAATTCGGAGTTAGATTGGAAACTTTCGCACAACGAGCAAGTTCTTTTGAAGATCAAATGGTGCACACAAATTATTCGAAATGGTGAGAAAGTAGAAGCTGAAATTAGGAGACGTATTCTCGAAAAAGAATAATATATTTGTATTCAAATAGTCGTTAACAATAAAAAGTAAATAAATATGGGCAAAGGAGATAAAAAAACAACGAAGGGAAAAAGAGTAATGGGGTCGTATGGCAATACACGCAAGAAAAAATCCTCTACGCCTGTTATAGTTACAAAGAAAAAAGAAAAAGTAGCGTCTGCTGAATCTGCCGACGCTCCTGTAAAAAAGGCTCCTGCAAAAAAAGCAGCTGAGAAAAAAGCTCCAGCAGCAAAGAAGCCAGCAGCAAAGAAAGCAACCGCCGCAGAGGCAACTCAGGCTGAAGAAAACTAAATTTTGTAAGCCCTGACGTTAACGGTCAGGGCTTTTTTTTTACAATTTACTTTATATGAAACATAATTTCGGAGCGGGACCTTGTATTTTACCGCAAGAAGTATTCCAACAAGCATCAAAAGCTGTTCTCGATTTTAACGGACTTTCCATTCTAGAAGTATCTCACAGAAGTGCGGATTTCGAAGCAGTGATGGATGAAGCGCGCGAGCTCGTGAAAAAAGCCCTCGGTATTCCAGATGGTTACACCGTTCTCTACCTTCAAGGTGGCGCTTCGTTAGGATTCACCATCGCAGCATTGAATATGATGCGGGCTGGAAAAAAAGCGGGCTATATCAACACGGGAACTTGGGCTTCTGGAGCGATCAAAGAAGCGAAACTCGTAGGTATTGACGTGAACGTACTCGCGTCTTCAGAAGATAAAGGATTCACGTATATCCCTAAAGGTTTCGAAATTCCATCGGATTTGGATTATGTGCATTACACGTCCAACAACACCATTTATGGAACGCAATTCCAAGGGGTGCTCCAAACTTCATTGCCATTGGTATGCGATATGTCTTCCGATATCTTCTCCAAGCCTGTTGATGTTTCAAAGTTTGATTTGATCTACGCTGGAGCACAAAAAAATCTTGGACCAGCTGGAGCAACGGTGTTCATCGTGAAGGATGAAATTATGGGGAAATCTACTTCTTCGTTTATGCCGAGCTACCTCGACCTTAAACAGCATGCATCGAAAGATTCAATGATGAACACGCCACCCGTATTTTCTGTCTACACATCTATGCTGAATTTACGTCACTTGATCGCAACTGGAGGGGTTGAAGCTGCTGCGGTTCGAAACAACGCAAAAGGTGATCTTCTTTACGGAGAAATCGACTCAAATCCATTGTTTTATGGTCCAATCGCTGTGGAAGATCGCTCTAACATGAATGTGACATTTTTACTCAAAGAAGGTGCACCAAAGGAAATTTTTAATGCGATGTGGATAGAAGCTGGAATCATTGGAATTGAAGGACACCGCTCTGTGGGTGGTTACCGTGCTTCAATGTACAATGCCTTGCCTTTATCGAGCGTACAGGTGATGGTAGATGTAATGAAAGAATTTACACGCAAAAACGGATAAGATGAAAGTATTGGCAAACGACGGAATTTCTCAAGCAGGAAAGGCTGCTCTTGAATTCGCAGGTTATACCGTGATCACAGATAACACGCCACAAGAGCAGTTGGCTGAAATGATCAACCGTGAAAACATCGAAGTATTATTGGTGCGCAGCGCAACAACAGCACGTAAGGAGTTGATTGATGCTTGCCCTAACCTTCAATTGATTGGTCGCGGAGGCGTTGGAATGGACAACATTGATGTCGCATATGCTCGAAGTATAGGACGAACAGTCATCAATACGCCAGCCGCTTCTTCACAATCGGTGGCAGAGCTGGTTCTTGGTCACATGTGTGCCATTTCGCGATCACTCAACGATTCCTATAAAAATATGGAAACGGGCGACTTCAATACGCTCAAGAAAAACTATTCCAAAGGCGTTGAACTTCGCGGTAAAACATTGGTTATCATTGGATTTGGTCGAATTGGTCAAAGCGTTGCATCGTATGCCATTGGATGTGGAATGAACGTTGTTGCAACAGATTTGATCACGACTCCACAAACCATTGGATTACAATTAGGGAATGGCGTTGCTGCTTCGGTTGAAATTACACCAACATCGGACATGATCGCTGCGATTTCTTCCGCAGATTTCATTTCAATCCATGTTCCTAAACAGGCTGATGGCTCAGCTGTTTTTGGAACTAATGAATTTGCAGCCATGAAAAATGGTGTGCGCATTGTGAATGCTGCACGTGGAGGTGTAATCAACGAAGATGCGCTCATCGAGGCATTGAATTCTGGAAAAGTTGCTTCGGCAGCACTGGACGTTTTTGAAAACGAACCCAATCCAAGAAAGGACTTGTTGAATCACCCGAAAATTGCATGTACGCCGCATATTGGCGCTGCAACATTGGAAGCGCAAGATCGCATTGGAACTGAACTCGCAGAGTTGATTATCACGCAATTTGGTGTGCTAACAGCTTAATTAAATGGCGAAAATAGTTCCTTTTAAGGCAATTCGACCCACGCGTGACAAGGTTCATCTTGTGGCAGCGAGACCTTTTTATTCTTATAAACACAATGTCTTGGAGGCAAAATTGGAGGACAATCCCTTCACGTTTTTGCACATTATCAATCCTGAATTTGGGAACGAGGCCACGACGAAAGGAAATTCGGTCGAACGCTTTGAATTGGTGCGCGAACGCTATGGAGAAT
>JBFYPU010000275.1:0-6471 GCA_041303175.1 Crocinitomicaceae bacterium
TGGCAATGGCAGTTCGTTTGAGAGATTCGCTACTTCTCGGTTTTACGCGAACGGATAAATTCGGGAATTTTGAGTTGAAGGGCTTTGAAGCCGATACCTTTGCATTGACGGTCGAGCATCCAAATTTTGAGGAAAAAGTGTATTACATTTTTGGACACAGCGAGAATTATGAAATCTCGATTCCTTCTGTAATCTTGCCTGCTGACTTTCTTGAAATGGAGGAAGTGGTCATATACGCCTTCAAAGAACCGATTTATTACAAAGGTGACACCCTTGTTTACGTTGCTGACTCTTTTGCAACGCACGATGGAGCAGTGGTGGAAGACCTGCTCAAAAAATTACCGGGAATCACCGTCGATAAAGAAGGAAACATCAAGTCTCAAGGTCAGCAAATCAGTAAAGTCTTGGTGGATGGAGATGAGTTCTTTGGATCAGATCCAACCATCGCCACAAAAAATTTAGGAGCGGACGGAATTGCCCAAGTGCAGGTCTATGAAAAGGACAATGAAGATGGAATTGGAGGCTCGGACGAGAAAATAAAGGTGCTCGACCTCAGGCTCAAGGAAGACGCCAAGAAGGGTTATTTTGGCAGGATCTCAGGGGCATCAGATGGGTATCTCACCACACTTTTAAACAATGGCACACCTTCTGGACTCCCATTTTACGAAGGAGAATTACTCTTGAATAAATTTGACGGTGCGCAAAAAATATCCGTGTTTGCGCTTGGAACAAATACACCGCGGTCCAATTTCGGTTGGGGAGATATGCGGAAATTTGGTCTCGAAAACGAAGAAACAACCGGGAATCGTTGGGATCAAGGCGCAACGGGAAACACATCGGGTGTTCCGCAAACGCTCATGGCAGGAGTCTATTTCAGTGATAAACTTGGGAAAGAGAAAAAATCTACATTAGGATTCAATTATTCGTACTACAACAATTATTTGGATGCAACTTCGGCAAGTCGATCACAGTACTTTTTGACCGATACGTCGTATGTTACCGATGACTCCATTCGTGACATCACAGAAAGTCAATCGCACCGCATTAACCTGAATTTTAGCTCGCAAATCGATTCACTCACCATGATTGAAATTCGTCCATCGGTGCGCTTCGATCAAGCGAAAACAACCAATACCGATATTTCCGATTTCTTCGATTCAAACAATGCACAAACACTAGGCACCTTCGTAGAATCTGGAAATGATTCGAAGGGACATTCTGTGAGCGGAATGGCGAGAATCAACCGAAAATTCATGAAGAAAAAGCGGGAATTGGAACTGCGCTACGATTTGTCCTACAACAAGAACAATACCGACGGCTCACTGCTTTCGCGAACCAATTTTTTCTCATCATCTAGTTCAACTGACACCACTGAGCAATCCAAGCTCAACGACAATGGAGACATCAACCATTACGGAACCTTGGTTTACAATGAACCCATTGGCAAGAAATTCAAACTGGAATTCGAATATTTATTCCAACAAGGATTTAGTGAACAAGACCGCGTTACGTTGGATCGAAACAGCATCACAGGATTGTTCACAGATACGAACACAGTGTTCTCCAATATTTTTGATAATACACGTATTCAAAATAGAGCGAGCGCTGGACTGATGTTTGAAACCAGTAAACATACCATTCAAGGTGGATTGCGCGTCCGAAATATACTTATTGAAAACGTCAATCAAATCACGGATGCGATCATTAACCAGTCATTCAATAACGTCTTACCGTATTTTCAATACACCTTCAAACCATCGATGAGCAAACGGGTGAATGTGAACTACCAAACGAGCTCGTCGCAACCTTCTATCAACGACTTGCAGCCTGTTCCAGACAACACCAACCCGAATAGAATTCAAGAAGGAAATCCAGATTTGAGACCGAATTATATGCACAGCGTGAACATTGGATTCAACAATTGGAGTGCACTTTCTGGACGATACATCTATGCTGGAAGCTACGCGAGCATTACCGATGATGCTTTCTCCAACTCAACAGATTACGACATTTACGGTCGAACCGTTTCCAAAACAATCAACGTAGATGGAAACGTCTCCTCTTTCCTATACGCTGGTGCCGGAATCCCAGTTTGGGGTCGAAAAATTGAAATCCGTCCTGAACTCAATGGATCCTACAACCGATTTACAAACGTTATTCTTGGCGCTGAAAACGTGACGAACAACTATGCGATTACTCCCGCTTTGAATATCGATTTTTCCTTTTTTGACGATTCACTCGAATTTGGTGTTAATACGAGTTATTCATACAACAATGCGGTGAGCTCACTCAATGGAACGAAAACGCCTTTCTCTACCGAAAATTATGAAGCGTTTGTAGATTGGAGATTGCCCATGGGATGGGAATTTGGCATTGACGGTACCTACACGCGAAATTCACAGCCAGGTGGCGGATTTTTCACAACAGATTTCTTTGTCCTCAATGCTGAAGTGAGCAAGAAATTCTTGAAAACTCAAAATTTATTGATCTCGCTTGTTGGAAACGACATCCTCAACCAAAACATCAACGCGCGAAGAGAAATCAATGGAAATGTTGTAACGGATTTCCGTACGACCATCATTTCACGCTATTTCCTACTCAAAGCAACACTCAGATTTAATAACCGTAAAGCGAAAGAAGATGATTTTCAATGGCATTAAAAAACACGTAGCAACGCTTGCTGTATTGTTGATTACAACAAGCTCATTCGCGCAGATTACATCGGGTAAGATTGTGTTTGAACGAAAAACAAACGTGAAGAAATTATTCAAGGACAATGAACGGGTAAAGCCTTTTCTTCCGCAAGATCTTACGTGGAAGATTGATAGCTTCGCCCTTCATTTTAATGATTCTGCCTCGGCATTTGTGCCCATCGAAAGTGGTGAGCAAGAAGAGGGAATGATGAAAATGCTGACCACCCGAAATATCGTCTACAAAAACTACAAGCGCGACGAGAAAATTGCGGTCTTGAGCATGTGGGGAACGGAAACTTACGTCAAAGATTCGATCAAACCAAGGGTGTGGAAAGTGACGGATAGCAAACGAAACATTGCGGGCTACACTTGTCGAAAAGCGATGCTCAACCTCGATGACACAACGCGCATCTATGCGTGGTTCGCAGTGGATCTCGTTCCATCCATCGGCCCAGAAGGTTTTGATGGCCTACCCGGAGCAATTCTCGGTCTTGCAAACGAAGAAGGAAGCATCGTCTATTTCGCGAAACGCGTCAGCATTACACAACCTACAAAAGAAAATTTGTCAATCAGTTTAAAAGGTAAAGACACCTATACCGAGGAAGAACTGAAAGCAACGCTGCTGGAAAAAATGGGACAGTGGGTCAAAAAGGAAGACCTCGAAGGAATGTTTAGCTGGCTGTAAATGCCAACAAGTACTTAATTGTGTAAAATTTACGTGAGGAAACGGTTTGAAGTGTGATTACTCATTCTCCGCAACAACCTCTCTTACTTCAGGCAAATGCTGCTTCAATAAATTCTCAATTCCACCCTTCAACGTTGCTGTGCTTGATGGACAGCCTGCGCATGAGCCTTTCAACACAACGGTTACAACGCCATCTTCATAGCCGCGGAAATCGATCGCGCCACCATCATTGGCCACCGCTGGTCGAACGTATTCATCCAGCAGATCGCAAATCGCGTCGTCGTATTCCGACACCGCAAATACTTTTTTAGGCGTGGCATCTGGTTCTGACGATTCCACAGCGTTTTTCGGAGGCATCATCACTAAGATGTCTTTGCTGTCAGCAATCCAATTTCGAATGAATTCGCGGAGCTCCATCGTGATAAAATCCCAAGAAAGATTATCCGTTTTAGTGATCGTTACAAAGTTGGAAGCAATGAACACGGCTTTCACGAAAGGCAATTGAAATAATTCCTCCGCCAAGGGTGAGTATCCTTTTGCAGCCGCCATCGACTGAAATTCCGCGGAATCTCCCATGCCCAACAAATGCTTGTTCGCAACAAATTTCATTGTGGATGGATTGGGTGTCATTTCGGCGTAAACAGTAACAGGGACTTTCATAACTTTCTTTTGAACTACAAAATTAACCGAAACATTTCAAGAATACCTATAATCTTTGCTGAATACTTTCGTTTGAATGACATATCTTTGTTGCATGCGGAAACCAAAAGCATATATCTTGCTCATTGCCACACTCTTTGTTCTCTTCGGTAGCATTGGCGTGAACGTGTTTTTGCATACGTGTGAGGAGGATGGAACCTTTGTTTCTTTCTTTACTCCAAGCGCGGAAGAAGATCACTGTGGGGATTCACACGAAGAATTGCCCGCCTGCTGCGAATCGGGTGCAGAATTGGAAAAGGCCAGTTGCTCAGAATCTGATGCCGAGTTGGAAAAAGATGATTGCTGCGACGATGAAATCAAGTACTACAAATTCAAACTGGACTATTTCCAGAAAATTAGCACTCCCTTCATTCCACTAATCCATGTTCCGCAACCTGTTTTGGTCGATCCATTGGTATGGACAGATACTTCCAGCGAAACGAATACCTACGCCAATCCACCTCCGCTAGCCCAGAAAACATACCGCAGCCTCATCCAAACATGGATCATTTGATACCGATGCCTTGAAAAAGTCAATCGAGTATTAACTGATTTATCATACCATGAAATATTTAATTTTGGGATTCATCACGTGGATGAGTCTCGGGGCAAATGCCCAACTAAAAGGAGTGGTGTTTAGCCATTCCGATAGCCCAAACGAAAAAAATCCCATCGCCAACGCCAAGGTGCGCCTCACACAGTCACGCGAGGGCGCCTACACAGGAGAAGATGGCACATTTGAGATCATTTTGCCGAAATCACTGCCGGATACGCTGGTTATTACCGCATTTGGATACCACTCGGACACCATCATTGTCAACAAAAATGACCGTTTTGCAGGCTATCAAATTTATCTCTTTTCGGATCAACTTCTGCCAGAAATGGTTGTTGAGGCCAAGCGATCGTCACACTCCATTCTGCGGCTAAAAACCTTATTGGTCGAGAACATTTCCTCGGACGAATTGAAAAAAGCGGCTTGCTGCAACCTCTCCGAATCCTTTGAAACAAACGCTTCCGTGGATGTCAACATTACTGACGCTGTCTCGGGCGCAAAAAAAATTCAAATGATGGGATTGGATGGCGTCTACACCCAAATACAATTCGAAAACATTCCCTACCTGCGCGGTTTGGAAAGCTCATTTGGCTTGAATTCAATTCCCGGAACCTGGGTGGAGTCCATTCAAATTACAAAAGGAACGGGCAATGTGGTCAACGGATACGAATCCATGGCAGGACTCGTTAACCTCGAATTGAAAAAACCCGAGGAGATGGAAAAAATCTTCCTCAATGGCTACGTCAATCGCTTCGGTCGGGCAGAGATCAATTTCAATACCGGTTTCCGCCTTGGAAAAAAATGGAGTTCGGGATGGTTCGCACACGCATCCACCGTGCCTTTGGACATTGACGATAACAAAGACGGTTTCCGAGATACACCCAAAGGAACGAATTTCGCCGTTTTCAATCGATACGCTTATTTAGGCAAAAAAATGGAAGCTCAACTCGGTTGGAATGCCTACTGGGAACAACGCATGGGTGGACAAACCACGTTTACAGGTGAAAATTTCACCTCGGCGTACGGGGTTCTCACCGACTCCAAGCACATCGACGTGTTCGCAAAAACAGGATTTTTCTTGTCAAAACCGTTGCATTCAATTGGCGTGGTCTACAACCTCAAATACCAAGATGTGGCGGCAAATTTTGGATTGCGCGCATTCAAGGGAACAGAAAAACGGGCGTACGTGAATGCCATTTACGACGGCATCATCAACAATTCGTCTCACAAGTTCAAAGTGGGAGCAAGCCTCGTTTACAGCGACATGAAGCAACAAATGGATGCCTTGAACGACGATCGCTTGGAAATTGTACCGGGCGTGTTTGGAGAATATACCTACACCGGACCGCGTATGTCTTTGGTGGGTGGCGTCCGTGGCGACTACCACAACCTCTACGGATTTCAGTATGCACCGCGTCTACACGTGAAATACTCAGTAACTGAACGCCTCGATCTTCGCGGAACAATTGGCAAAGGATGGCGCGTTCCCAATTACATGATCGACAATATTTCCTTGTTGGCGACAGGTCGAAGTTGGATTGCACCCGATACCGTAACGCCCGAAATATCATGGAATGTTGGCGGTAGCATTGTTCAAGGGTTCAAACTCTGGAAAAAAGCGGGATCCATCACCATCGATTTTTACCACACGCAATTCGAGAACCAAATGATCGTGGATCGCGATGAAAACTCAAATGCTGTCGTCTTTCAATCGTTGGCAGGAACATCCTATTCCAACAGCTTTCAAACCGAGTTCGCGTATGGAATTGGCAAACAAATCGATTTTCGCATCGCATACAAATACTTGGATGTGAAGGCGGAATATGGCGGAATTCTTCAGC
>JBFYPU010000276.1:0-5100 GCA_041303175.1 Crocinitomicaceae bacterium
ATTTGGTATTGACAATTATTCGACAAATGAAGGAAAGCAGCCGATGGATTTGGCAATAATGATTTTCATATCGGTTTTCCGCATGCATAAAGTATTTTTACTACTTTCACGAACCAAACGAAAAGAACATATGAGTAATCTATCGGCGAGTACGTCAGCGAAAACGATCATGGGGCACCCATCCGGGCTGTTCGTTCTGTTCTTCACGGAGATGTGGGAACGGTTTTCATTCTATGGAATGAAAGCTTTACTGATATTCTATCTTGTCAAGTATCACTTGTTCAATGATGATGGCGGTAATTTACTGGTTGGAAGTTATGCTGCTATGGTTTATGCGCTTCCTGTTATTGGAGGCTATTTAGCAGACAAATATCTTGGATTTCGGAAAGCGGTAGTTTTTGGTGGTATTTTACTGGTTCTAGGTCATTTAGGAATGGTTTATGAAGGCAGTGCCGCGGTTCGTTTGGATGACGGAACAGTTGTTCGTGACGAGTATTCCTTGCAGTTTTTCTATTTTTCCTTGGCGTTGATCATACTAGGAGTAGGATTCTTAAAAGCGAATATTTCATCCATAGTAGGTGAATTGTACAGTAAAGGTGATGCAAGAAGAGATTCTGGGTTTACCATTTTTTACATGGGCATCAACATAGGAAGTGCACTAGCAACATTGATTTGTGGTTGGTTGGGTGAATCGTACGGATGGAGCTATGGTTTTGGTGCAGCAGGAATTGGAATGATATTAGGCTTGATCACATTTATTCGAGGAAAAAAACACCTCTTAGGCAAAGGTGAACCGAGAGATCCTGAGTTACTTGCTAAGCGCACCATTGGTATTTCCACAGAGTGGTGGATTTACATCCTAAGTATTTTGTCACTGAGTATAATTTGGCAAATGGTTCAACGTCATACTGTTGTTCAATGGACGCTAATTGTTTCAGGTGCAGCAGCTTTAGCTGTTATCACTTATATTGTTGTGATGGCAAAGGATAAAGTGGTGAGAGAGCGATTGATTGCTTTGACGATACTCATTGTCTTTTCTGTATTCTTTTGGGCGTTATTTGAACAAGCGTATACGTCGATGAATTTATTTTCGGATCGCGCGATGGACAGAATGATAGGAACATTTGAAGTGCCTACAGGGTGGTATTTATCACTCAACGCGGTCTTTATAGTTCTATTTGCACCCGTATTTGCATGGCTATGGGTGAAATTAAGTAAACGAAATTTGAATCCAAATGCAGGTATCAAATTTGGATTGGCTCTAGTGCTCGTTGGGCTTGGCTTTGGTGCTTTGGTGTTAGGCTTTGGTGCAACTGGAGCTGGGAAGGTGAGCATGATTTGGCTGGTTTTAGCCTACCTCTTCCATACGTGGGGTGAGTTGTGCCTTTCACCGGTTGGTTTGTCCAATGTAACAAAATTGGCACCTGCGAAATTTGTTGGATTCATGATGGGGGTGTGGTTCTTAGCCACAGCATTCTCTGAGTACATTGCTTCGGTACTTGCAAATTTTGCGAGCCTAGACACGACGAACGGAAATGCTGATAATATCGAAGTGGCCAAAAGCGCTTATGGTTCATTATTCGAAAGTCTTTTCTATATTGGTCTCGTGGTAGGAGTTGTGCTAATAGCTATTTCTCCTCTTATTAAACGATTGATGCACGGCGTAGATGATGATACAGCAGTAGAATCAGACGAAGCTCACTAATTAAAACCAGTTAATAATTAATACTTATGTCAACTCAAACTTCAGACATGTTTAAGTCATCCGTACTTGGACACCCATCAGGATTATTTGTTTTGTTTTTCACTGAAATGTGGGAACGTTTTTCTTATTATGGAATGCGCGCACTTTTGGTGATGTTTTTCACTGCGGCAGTGACAGATTCAGGGTGGGGTTGGCCAGAAGAACATGCCTACGCGCTCTTTGGAACATATACCGCATTGGTATACCTATCCACAATGCTTGGTGGCTATTTCGCCGATAATCATTGGGGCTACCGCAGAGCAGTTGTAGTAGGTGCCGTGCTGATGACCCTAGGTCATGCGTCAATGGCGCTTGAAACAGGTTGGTCTGTTTACCTTGGATTGGGATTACTCGTTTTTGGCAGTGGATTTTTCAAACCAAATATGACGTCGATTGTTTCGCACATGTACAAAGATCACCAAGCTAAAAAGGACGGTGCTTATACCATTTTCTACATGGGTGTAAATGCTGGTGCGTTCCTTGGAATTCTATTGTGTGGATACCTCGGAGAACAAGTAGGTTGGAGTCTTGGTTTTGGTCTCGCTGGAATCTTTATGTTGTTTGGTATGATTCAATTTGTTTTGTCTCAAAACATTTTCGGTGATATTGGTTTGAAACCAGTTAAGGTATCGAAAGCAGAAGTGAAGGCGAATAACGAATTATTGGATAGTCAAGACCCAGGTCGTATTACCACTGAAGATGGATCTGCAGGAAAAGACACGCTCCCGTTTCCAATGTGGCAACTGCTCATGATCTTTGTGATGGTTTCTCTAGGTTTAATATGGATTATTAATCAACCAGCAGCGATAATTTATGATGTCAATGTGTTGAATTTTAAAGTATTTGGCATGAGTGGTTCACTCTTCACCATTATCACTGCACTATCCTTGTTTGTGATTCTATTGGTTTATCGATTGACGCAATATGGAAAGGTAACGCGTGAGAAAATGATGGCAGTTACCTTCTTTGCTTTACTTACGATGTTCTTTTGGGCGGTTTTTGAGCAATCTCCAACTACTCTAACGACATTTGCTCGTGACTTTACGGATCGCGATTTGGTTGGTTCATCAGCAATGATTTTTAAAGTCTTCAATTCGTTGATGACCTTAATTCCATTGGGAATCATTACATGGGTATTGTTTCGTCTTTTCAAAGAAACCTTTGCTAAATATGCAATGGCGAACATCGTACTAGGATTGAGCTTTGTCATTATATGGGGCATCGCAATTTGGATGCTTTACACAGAATTCCAAAAAGAGGCAGCGGAAGTTCCTGCTTCTTGGTTTGGGGTGCTCAACTCATTGTTCATCATTGGATTCGCGCCAATTTTCTCGAAATGGTGGGAAAGTAAGTACAATCCTTCTGCAAATATGAAGTATGGAATTGGAATGCTACTTCTTGGAATTGGTATGGCGTGTGTCGCTTTTGGAGCAGGTGGAATTCTACCAGGTGCAGAATCAGCATCGGTGAGCATGATTTGGTTAATTCTTGTTTACCTCTTCCATACGATGGGTGAATTGTGTATCTCGCCAGTTGGATTGTCTTACGTGAGTAAATTGGTTCCTGGTAAAATGATTGCGATGATGTTTGGTATCTGGTACTTGGCGGTAGCGATCGGTATGAAAATCGCTGGTCTATTCGGAGAGTCATCAGCGAAAATTGCAGAGGAGGATGGAATCAGTTATTTCTTCTGGATATTAACAGGTCTATCGGTTGGTTTAGCACTACTTTCAGTCATTATGTCTCCGATCATCAAAAAACTCATGCACGGCGTGAAATAATTCGGTCTATACGTCTATAAAAGACAGCACTTCGGTGCTGTTTTTTTTTATCAATTTCTATGAAACAATTTTCAATCTTTCTCGCGTTTATCTGCTCAGCTGCTTTTTCGTTTGGACAATCCAAAGCCAAAGTGGAGTTAATGGATGCGCAAAAAACCGAACAACTCAAATGGGGAGAGTTTCAATATGTTGTGCTTAGTTTGATGGATGAATTGGTAATTGAGTCCAGAAGTGATATCTACATTGACTTTAGTTCGGCAGACCTAGGCAAAAAGGAAATTGATTCCGCCCAGCTTATTTTGGGAACTGATACGATCCGAATGGAAGCGCTGTCGCCGTTCTTAATAAGAGATGTCGATGAGAAATTGGAATTGTCCTATCGTGCCTTTTCTGCTGGAGATACAGTCACCTTCAATTCGCGCGACAGTCAAGTATTGTCTCTGGCAATCGAGCGTTATGACCGTCCAATTTTCGTGCGCGATGAAGTAGTTTTTGGTTTGCTGGCGTTGGTACTCGCTTTTATTTTTTACACATCCAGTAAACAAACCAAGTTTTGGAGAACCTTCTACATGATCGTTCCTGCGCTCTTGCTCTGCTACCTAATACCAGCTCTGCTTGATTTCTTTGGGATCATTTCTAAAGATTATTCGCATCTATATCCAATGGCTCGGGATTATTTATTACCTGCTGCCTTGATTTTAATGACCCTCGGAATTGATTATAAAGGCCTCATCAAACTCGGTCCAAAAGCCCTTATTATGTTCTTTACGGCAACTGTGGGAATCATTATTGGCGGCCCTCTTTCCATTTTGATATACTCCTATATCGATCCCGAAGTTGTGGGTGGTGCTGGTAATGACGCTGCTTGGAGAGGATTTTCCACCCTAGCTGGAAGCTGGATTGGGGGTGGGCCAAATCAGGCAGCTATGCTTGAGGCTTATTCATACAATCAAACCTTGTATGGAAAAATGGTGACGGTGGATATTGTTGTTGCGAATCTGTGGATGGCATTTTTGTTGTGGGCGGCGGCGCGCGCAGATAAATTTGATCGTTGGTTGAAAGCGGACAGCAAATCGATCGAAACACTCAAACAAAACATGAGCGACTATCAATCATCAATTGCTCGTAAGGCTACGCTAACAGATTATATGGTGATTCTTGGAGTCACTTTTTCAATCGTGGCTATCGGACATTTGGCAGGTGAATACCTCGCTACACTTTTTGACAAGAATTCGCCTATGGCAAGTTCATTTTTCTGGTTGGTGGTCATTGTAACAACCGGAGGATTGGTGCTTTCAGCAACGAAAATTCGACATTATGAGGGTGCTGGCGCGTCTCGATTGGGAAGTTTGTGCATCTACATGCTCGTCGCTACAATTGGAATGAAAATGGACCTGGCTGAAGCCATCAAAGAACCGCAATTGATCCTTGTCGGAATTATTTGGATGTTAATTCATGCGGTTTTGATCTTTGCAGTTGGGAAAATGATCAAGGCTCCCTTCTTCTTTATTGCAGTCGGGTCGAAGGCCAACGTGGGGGGGGCAGCTTCAGCTCCCATTGTGGCAGCGGCTTTCC
>JBFYPU010000277.1:0-3355 GCA_041303175.1 Crocinitomicaceae bacterium
ATAATTGGGAGGATTCGAAAATAGATTGCAATCTTTTTAAAAAAGGGTTTGTTAATAAACCTAGAAATCATATCTTTGCAGCCCCATTTTGGGGAAATTGTCTTATATAATTAATTAGAAACTGTGGATACATTAAGTTACAAAACCGTTTCCGCTAACAAAGAAACCGCCGATAAAAAGTGGTTTATAGTGGACGCAGAAGGCCAAACTGTTGGTCGTCTAGCAAGTAAGGTGGCGAAAGTTATTCGAGGAAAACACAAAACGAATTTCACGCCCCATGCTGATTGCGGTGACAATGTTATCATTGTCAATGCAGAGAAAGTATCGTTCTCAGGCACTAAGTTAGTAGACAAGGAATACATTCGCTACACGGGTTACCCGGGTGGTCAGCGTATTACTTCTGCTGAAGAAATGCTAAGAAAGCACCCTGAACGTCTTATTGAAAAGGCCGTAAAAGGAATGCTTCCCAAAAACAAATTGGGACGTAAGTTGTTTACCAATCTAAAAGTGTACAAAGGTGCAGAGCACAATCAAGAGGCTCAAAAACCGGAAACACTCAACTTAGATACATTCAAATAATCGCATGGAAGTTATTAACACATTAGGAAGAAGAAAAACAGCTGTTGCCCGTGTCTATATGTCACAAGGTACTGGTAGCGTGACTGTCAACAAACGCGATTACAAGGAGTTTTTCCCTGTAGCCGTTCTTCAAGCAAAAATTACACAACCGTTTGAATTGACTGACACTCTTGGTCAATATGACATCAACGTAAACGTTGCAGGTGGTGGTGTAAATGGACAAGTTGAAGCGATCCGTTTAGGGATTTCTCGAGCACTTGTGAAATTGAATGAAGAAAATAAACCTTTGTTGAAAGAAGAAGGATTGATGACACGTGATCCACGTATGGTCGAGCGTAAAAAGCCAGGTCAACCGAAAGCACGTAAGAAATTCCAATTCTCGAAACGTTAAACAAGTTTTTTTATCCGATTGGATGTTTTCCTTCGGATGTAAAAGCGGTTGTTTAGTATCCAAATTCTTGAGTACTGCCTCGGCCCCTCCTGAATTGATTACTAAAGGAACGTAAACAATTAAAAAAGAAAAAAATGTCAAAAGTTAGCTTTGAACAACTATTAGAAGCAGGTGCTCATTTCGGACACTTGAAAAGAAAATGGAACCCGGCAATGGCGCCGTATATCTTTGAAGAGAAAAAAGGTATCCACATTATCGACCTCAATAAGACAATTGCACATCTTGACCAAGCTTGTGCGGCGTTAACGCAAATCGCGCGTTCGGGGAAAAAGGTTCTTTTCGTTGCGACTAAAAAACAAGCAAAAGAAGTGCTTTCACAAGCCGTGAAAGAAGTAAACATGCCTTACGTTATCGAACGATGGACGGGAGGAATGTTGACAAATTTCCAAACTACACGTAAATCGATCCGTAAAATGTCGTCTATCGACAAAATGAAAACGGACGGGACTTGGGAAACATTGAACAAAAGAGAACGTTTGTTCAAAACACGTCAACGTGAGAAATTGGAGAAAACATTTGGTTCAATCGCGGATATGACGCGTCAACCAGCTGCAGTATTTATCGTAGATATCTTGAAAGAGCATATCGCGTTGAAAGAAGCACGCCGCCTAAACATCCCAGTTTTCGCAATGGTTGATACGAACTCGAATCCAAAAATGGTTGATTTCCCAATTCCATCAAATGATGATGCGACTAAATCAATCGCTCTTATCGTGGGTGCTGCATGTAGCGCAATCAAACTAGGATTGGAAGAAAGAAAAACTACCAAAGATTCAAACCAAGACGAGGAAGAGAAATCAACGAAAAAAGCAAAAGCAGAAGCAGCAACAGTTGCAGAAGTAGAAGCTGCTCCAGTAGTTGAGGCTGAAGCTCCAGCAGTTGAGGAATCTCCTGTTGCTGAAGAAGCTGCTACCGAGTCAAATGATGATACTGCGGAAGCATAATTAATTAATAACACTTCATCCTTCGGGGTGACACAAACACAAAATTCGATGGCAATTACAGCTTCAGATGTGAATAATTTGCGCAAGCAAACAGGAGCAGGAATGATGGACTGCAAGAATGCACTTGTTGAAACAAACGGTGATTTCGAAGCAGCAGTTGACGTTCTTCGTAAAAAAGGTCAAAAAGTTGCTGCAAAGCGCGGTGACAACGATGCGAAAGAAGGATTGATCTTTGCACAAACAACAGAAGATGGTAAAGCGGGAATTCTTCTTCGCTTGAACTGTGAAACTGATTTCGTTGCAAAAAATGATGATTTCCGTGAATTCGTTCAATCGTTAATGAACGTAGCAATGAAAGAAATGCCAACTACGGCTGAACAATTGTTGAACGCAGCATACAATGATAAATTGAGTGTGAACGACAAAATCATTGAGCAAGTTGGTGTGATCGGTGAAAAATTGGACCTTTCAGGTTACGATGTAGTAAGAGCGGATAGCGTTGTTGCATACAATCACCCAGGAAACCAAATCGCTTCATTGGTTGGATTGAATAGCAGTTCAGAAGATGCTCAAGATGCTGGAAGACAAGTTGCAATGCAGGTTGCAGCAATGAATCCAATGGCATTGGACAAATCTGGAATCGATCAAGAAACAATCGATCGCGAGCTAGAAGTAGGCAAAGAATTGGCAATCCAAGAAGGAAAGCCAGCGGATATGGCTGCAAAAATCGCAGAAGGTCGTTTGAACAAATTCTTCAAAGAAAATACATTGTTGAGCCAAGAATTCGTGCGCGACAATAAACTTTCTGTTGAGCAATTCTTGAAAAATACAGAAGCTGGTTTGACAGTTGTTGAATTCAAACGTCAAGCATTGTCTTAATCAAATTTAAGAACAAACTATATGGAACCGTTCTGACATTCGTGTTGGAACGGTTTTTTTACATCCATAAGCCCCAACTATAAAGGGAATCTTCGTATTTTTACAACGATGCGAATCCCAAAAGTTCTCTACATTTCCTATGATGGCATGACAGATCCACTCGGTCAGTCGCAAGTTTTACCATACGTGTTTGGATTAAAAAAACGCGGGTATGAATTTCACGTCATCAGTTTTGAGAAAATGGATCGCTATCAAAAGCACCACAAAGCCATTCAGCAACTCTTCAAAGCGAACGACGTTTTTTGGCATCCACAAGATTATCAGCTGTCGGGAGGAATTCGTACAACATTGAAACAGGTGAGAAAAATGCACGCCGTGGCGAAATACCTCCATGAAGTGCATCAATTTGATATTGTTCATTGTCGAAGTTACATGCCTGCACTCACCGGTTTACGGATGAAGAAGAAATATGGCACGAAGTTGATCTTCGACATGCGCGGTT
>JBFYPU010000278.1:0-3435 GCA_041303175.1 Crocinitomicaceae bacterium
CCATTCGAAGCCGTAAAATCTTCCATCCACGAATTGGTTGCAGACAAAGGTGTACAATTTGACCTCATCAAAGGGGGCTTAAACCTTGGTGCGAACTTTATTATTGAGCGCATTTTCAACAAAGATCATGGCATCAAAGGATTTTTAAGCTCGACGGTCATCGAAAAAGTGTCGTCATCCTTCATTCAAGCCAATGCCGCAAGTATTATAGTTGGCGTTACTAAACTCTTTTCAAAAAAACACCCAGAGGAGGATGATTCCGACATGGAAAACGATTGATCCAAATAGGACTCCAATTTGACATCCATTGCACATCTTCAATCTAACAAACATTCAATTTTCAGACCTCTCGGATGCTCTCAACGAAATACCCTTTCTTTTTAAAAGCCCCCATCATCATCGTCGGTCTCTACTTTCTCATGCAGGGACTCTACCTCACTCAATCGATTGTTGTACCCCTCGTTTTTTCTGGCATCATCGCCATTTTGCTCAATCCACTCGTTTCTTGGCTCACAAGACATAAAATTCCTCGAGTCATAGCCATCGTAATTTCCATTTTCTCGCTATTTATTCTTGCAACTGGAATTGTACTCCTCCTCGCGATGCAAATGAATAAATTTTCTGACTCGTTACCACTCATCCTAAATAAAAGTCAAGAGGCGTTAGGGAATTTCACAGATTGGTTAGCTGCAACGTTCAAACTTAAACTGAATACTGTCAATTCATTCATTGCGGAATCTAAAACTGAAATCATCAACGGCAGCAAATCGTATTTGGGAGAATCCATCAGCATCCTCGGGCGTAGTTTGGTTGTCATTTTCCTGGTGCCAGTCTATATCTTCATGATTTTATACTACAAGCCACTCCTCCTCGATTTCGTGCGTAAACTCTTCGGGAAAAACAATAGAGCCGAGGTGGATGAGGTCTTAATCTCCGTGAAGAAAATTGTACAACAATACCTATTTGCCTTACTGATTGAAACGGTGATCGTTGCGGTGCTCAATGCAGTAGGACTCATGTTGATTGGAATAGAGTACGCCATTCTTTTCGGTGTTCTTGCCGCAATTCTCAACCTGATTCCATACATCGGTGGAATAATTGCCATTTCATTTCCTATGTTGCTTGCCTTGTCCACACATTCGGTCACCGCAGCCCTTCTTGTTCTGCTTGTCTACACAATCATTCAATTCGTTGACAACAATTATATCATGCCAAAATTGGTCGGTTCCCGTGTCAAAATAAATGCCTTGGCATCCATCGTGACTGTCATTGCAGGAGGCGCACTGTGGGGCGTTTTCGGTATGTTTTTATCAATTCCAATCACCGCCATTATCAAGGTTATTTTCGATCATTTCGACTCACTCAAACCATGGGGATTCCTGCTCGGAGATACAATGCCCCCACTGACGCCCTTCAAGTTATCGCGACAGAAAAAATAACGGAAGTTTGAAAACTTTCGCATTCTGAGACTTCTGTAACTCTCTTCTAAATGAATGTAACATAACCTAGGAGCACAAGAGTGAACTTTGCCACGTGAACTTGAATTCACATTAAAATTCATTTGTATGAAACGTAAATTTTTTATCCTATTTTCGGCATTCATGGCATTCATCTGCTTGAATAACAACATGTTCGCCCAAATCATCAATCTAGGCACTGCTGCAGACTTTGTTCTCTTTACAACTAACGGTGCCATCACAAACACTGGAATCACACATCTTACTGGACATGTTGGCTCCAATGTGGGTGGCAGTACGGGTTTTGGAAACGTGGATGGCGTGATGCACGACCAAGATCCCGCGAGTGCCGCGGCAACGGTTGATCTCAACATCGCCTATCTTCAGCTGGATGCAGCGGTGGCCACGTTTTTTCCTGGAATTTCTCTCGGCGCCGGTCAAACATTGAACGCGGGAGTATATAGCATTCCTGGAGCAGCAACCCTGAATGGCACACTGTTTTTGGACGCTCAAAGTGACCCAACTGCCGTTTTTATTCTTCAAGTTGAAGGAACACTAGGCATCGGATCTGGAGCGCAAGTGGTATTACTCAATGGCGCTCAAGCGTGCAATGTGTATTGGAAAATTGAAGGTCAGGTGAGCCTCGCGGCGAACGTTTCAATGCGCGGAACAATTGTAGCAAACAACGCGTCGATTTTGATGAATGCTGGTGACACCTTGGAAGGCCGAGCATTGTCCATCAATGGTGCCATTGGAGTGAATGCAATTAAGGGTTACACACCACTAGGGTGCCTCGCCCCAATTCTCATGGGACCAGGCAATCCAATTATGGGAACCACAGAATGTTTCGCGCTCTTTTCAGGTATCGGCCCTGTTACCAATTCGGGAATTACTACTGCTACAGGCGATGTTGGAACAAATAGTGGACTCACAACGGGTTTCAATCCACTTTTCGTCACGGGAACCATTCACCCCGTTCCTGACGGTACAACCGCACAAGCCTCAACAGATTTCACTACTATTTACAACAATCTAACGGCTTTACCTTACGATATTGAACTGCTCTACCCAGCACAATTTGGAAACAATTTGGTTCTTACCCCGCACGTCTATTTGATGAATGGTGCAGTATCTTTCACGAATAATGTGTATTTGAACGCTCAAGGCAACGCTGACGCTGTTTTTGTCATTCAAATAAATGGCGCATTTGGAACGAGTACCTTTTCGAACGTCATCTTACAAAATGGAACACAAGCCAAAAATGTCTATTGGGTCATCAATGGCGCAACGTCGATTAGTGATTTTTCAATTTTTAATGGAACGCTCATTTCACAAGGCGCAATCGACCTGTTAACGGGTGTAACCATGAATGGACGAGCACTCACAGGTGTTGGTGCCATTAGCACATTTGCAGTCGATGTCATTATGCCCTCAAGCTGTGCTCCCTTCACTATTATTGAACCAAGTGATACAGTCGCTTGCGATGGACAATCTGCATCTTTCACCGTGGTAGCTGATGGAATTGGCTTGACTTACCAATGGAGAAAAGGCAACGTAGATTTGGTAAATGGCGGTAACATTTCTGGCGCAAATACAGCAACACTTACCATTAATCCAGCAACCATTTTAGACCAAGCTAATGATTACAACGTTGTGATCAGTGGAACATTTGTTCCGAACGATACTTCAAATTTAGTATCCTTAACGATTGTTCCTGCTCCCATCATCACAAGTGAACCAAGCAACGTAACGGCTTGCATTGGCGATTCAATCAGTTTTGGGGTTCTTACATCTGGAACGGGTGTCACTTACCAATGGCGAAAAGGAAACGTTGATCTCGTGGATGGCGGATCAATCTCTGGTGCGACGAGCGACACGCTCACCATCAATCCAACAACACTCGGTGATGCCGCAACAGATTATTACCTAGTGATTTCTGGACCGTGTTCACCAAACGACACGTCAGTTCTTGTGTCAC
>JBFYPU010000279.1:0-10029 GCA_041303175.1 Crocinitomicaceae bacterium
AAAATAAAAAAAGTAAAACACTTTACGATCAGAGATGAGCATGGTGAATTTTTGGCCTTTGCAAAAACGACCCTGGCGAAGTGGGAAATCAAACGCCTGCCGGGGAAAATGGGAGGAACGCTTGTGAAAATCCTTCCATTCATTCCATTCCTAAACCGATTGATCAAGCCAAAGGCGCACAATTTTGTGGTGCCAGAGGCGGTTTTTGTGAAGAACAATGATTCGTTGCTGTTCCACGAACTGTTTGACGGAATCCTCGCCCACGAACAGCAGCGCGTTATTATTTGGTGGATCGACGAAAACGATCCGGGCTATCGCGCCATAAAATCAAGGATGAGCTGGGGCTTGTTGAACAAACTCGTCGGTGTAAACTCGGTGCATCTCGTGGAGCGATCAATCGTGCCGCGCACCCAAACAACTTTTTACACCTCAGGCTTTGATTTTGTATGAGGCTGGTGATGAATCGAAACCCAAGAAGAGCTACTTCGCTCAACGGTTTATACCGATCACGTTTTTCTTCTTTTGATCTAGTTGAATTCAGTTATATTAACCTTTGAATTGGCATTCTACTCAGATGAAAGGAATTTTAACTTCTTTTAAAATATCGTTATTCCGCTGGCTGGTGGTTGCATTGATTGCCTTACAGTTTTCACATTCTACAAACGCTCAAGGGACCATTCCATCCATCGGAGTTGATTTCTGGTACGGATACATGCACAATTCTGGGTCGACGAACAAGGAGTTGCGTTTGTTTATTACTTCTCAAGTTGCAACAAGTGGCGTCGTCGATATTCCTTTGCAAGGATGGAGTGCTAGTTTCACTGTTTCACCCAATTTGACAACGACCATCATTATTCCAAACAATGTTGGAGAAACTACTAGTAGCGACATTGTTGAAACGAATGGAATTCACGTCACTACAGTAGATTCAGTGAGTTTATTCGCCATAAATTTTGCGACGTATAGTGCGGATGCCTCTAAAATCTTGCCCAAACAATCACTGGGAACTGACTATTTGGTGACGGCTTATCGAGGCTTAGCGGCTCAGAGTCGATCAGAATTCTTGATCGTAGCAACGGAGAATGGCACACAAATTTCGATTACACCATCTGTGATGACCGAAGGAAATCAACCAGCTGGTGTCCCATTTATTATTAATTTGAATGCAGGTCAAACCTATCAGATTCGATCGCAATCCATCGCGGGAGATTTAACTGGAACTCGGATAACGTCTACTCCACAAAGTGGTCAATGTCGACCCTTTGCCGTTTTTGCCGGTGCTCAATGTACGAACGTACCAACAAATTGTTCCACCTGCGACCATCTCTTTGATCAATTATTCCCGATCGAGACATGGGGTACAGAGTATTACGTTGTTCCGTTTCAAACCACAGGCGTGCATACGTATCGCGTGATTGCCAGAGACAATGGAACTCAAGTGACCATTAATGGAGGGGCACCTATTGCTATGGTGGCTGGACAAGTATTGGAATTCAACAATGTCTCGACACCAACACAAGTGGTTGGCAACAACCCCATTCAAGTTGTACAGTACATGCAAGGCGATGCCTGCTCATTGAACGGCGATCCGGCGATGCTAGTTCTCAACGCGAACGATCAAAAGATTGACAACGTGACCTTTAGTACGGTAGCTTCAGCAGTGATCACCAATCATTTTATGAATATCATCGTGGAAACAGCAGATGTTGGAAATATCCTTTTGGACAATTCTCCGATTCCCGCAGGAAGCTTTACCATGTTCAGCACGAATCCCTTGAATTCCTACGCTCAGATTCCACTCAGTCAGGGAAGCCACAGTGTCCAAGCAAACAATGGACTCACAGCCTACATATACGGCATGGGAACGGCAGAAAGTTATTCCTATTCCGTTGGATCATTTAAAGAAGAACCTCTATTTGTTGTTGATACAACCATTTGCACGACCGGATCCGTAGTGCTTTCATCTCCCGTTTCCTTGTTCTCACCTGAGTGGGTGGCACTATCTGATACGTCCACAATACTAGGAACAGGAAACACGTTAGTAATGAATCCACCCATTCAAACCGACATCTATTCGGTTACTGGGAATTCCTTGGTTTCAGGTTGTCCAGTGACCTATAATTACAGCATTTCGGCACCCGCATCGCCAGTGATCTCCATTTCGGCAAGTGCCGACACGGTGTGCGTGTTCAATTCTGTTCAAATGACGACCAATGTGCTCACACCGGGAATCTGGGAATTTGCGTGGAGTCCTGCCTATATGTTCGACGACCCAACGGCGCAAAATCCTGTGTTAACCGTTCAACAAAGCGGATGGTATGGAGTTTCCGTCTCAAACGTTGGTGGTGTTTGCAGCATTGCTGAGGACAGTGTTTACATTTTCGTTCAAGGTGGAGGAGTTGAATCGGTGACCGTTACGGCAACCTCCGATGCCCTTTGCTTACCAGCGACGACCGCACTCACAGGGGTGATTAATCAAATTCTACTCAGTGAAGATTTCGATGGAGGTGTGGTGAGTTCTGCGTGGACGTCAATCACTGGACACACCCTGAGTTCAATCTGTGGATCTGTCTCAGGAAATGCGTTGTTCTTCAATGGAGGACCAAATCGTGTTGCGCAAACAACAAATTTCAACCTTTCCAATGGAGGGAATTTGAGCTTTTACATCAAAGTGGCAACAGGAACTGCGCCGTGCGATGATGCAGAAATTGGTGAGAATATCTTGTTGGAATACTCAACAAACAATGGCGCAACATGGGTGCTCATGGCAACACTTTTGGAATCCAACTATCCCGTGTTCACGTATTTATCCTTGCCAATTCCAACCGCAGCGCAAACAGGTGCTACGCGTTTTCGGTGGCGACAACCGACATTTAGTGGTGCAAATCAAGACGTGTGGATGCTGGAAAACATTGGTTTATCGGCAACGAACTCAAGTGGTGTCAGCTATACATGGTCATCTGCTGCATCTCTTTCCAACCCAGCTAGTTTGACGCCCGTTGCGAGTCCAACCGCTCCAACATGGTACGTCTTGCAAGTCGGACAAGGGATTTGTTCCTATTCCGATTCGGTCTTCATCGATGTGAATCCTGCCTTTACCTTATTCACGAGCAACGATACGACAGTATGTTCCAATCAAGCATTGAACCTAGTGACAACACCTTCTGCTGGGGCTGGTTACTCTTATTTTTGGGAACCCGCGTCGGTTATCAGTTCAAGCAATCAGACTAGTTCAGTACTTATCGGAAACGGTGTGGATACCATGATGTATGTCACCGTGACCTCACCACTCGGCTGTGTTCAAACGGATTCTGTTCAGATTTCAGCGGTTGAATTGGATTTTGAAATTTTAGGTGATTCCACGCTATGCATGGCAGAATCAACCACCTTGCAAATTTCCATTTTGAATTCCACAAGCACCAATTATTCAATTGAGTGGATAGCTGGAGGAACCGTTATTGGTACAACAAGTTCACTACTCGTTTCTCCGAGCGCAACCACACTGTATACAGCTCAGATCACCGATGCGGCGTCGCAATGCCAATGGACGGAAACCATTGAAATTCAAGTAATTGATTTTACCGTGAACGCTGGACCAGACGTCACCGTGTGCAGCACGCTCGGCTATCAAATGCAAGGAAGTTCGACCGTTTCGACGCCGAATCCAATCATTGGCTGGTCAAATCCAATTGTGATTTCTCCGTCTAATGCGTACAACGGACAAGTCATTGCAAATCTATCTGGGCAATTTGTGCTTTCTGTTTCTGACGGGAACTGCACGTATACGGATACCATGAATTTGACGTATTCACCTCCAATTGAAGTGAATATGCCCACCGATACGACAATTTGCGCAGGAGATTCCTTTGTGCTTGATTTTACAGGAACAAGCTCCGTTGTGTGGAATACAACGAATGGCATTCAGTTTCCGCAATCCAATCAGCCCATTGTTTCACCGGTAACAACACAACTCTACACCGTCAGCTATGTGACCAGCAATGGTTGTCCAGTAACGGCTACGATGAACGTGAATGTGACTCAGCTGCCCATAGTTTTACTTCCAGCTGATATCGTCAAGTGTGCCGAAGACACGGATTTGATTGCAGCATCTGTAAACACGCCAAACGGTACTTATATGTGGAATACCACTCAAACCACTTCTGCGATTCAGGTTCAAAATCAAGGGATTTACTCCGTCACTTACACAACCGTTTGCGGAGCGGACACGGATTCCATCGTGATCACGTTTCATCCCGATTTCACTGTTGATTTAGGCAACGATTCGTTGCTTTGTTCAGGGTATTCGGTAACCTTAAGTCCAAGTATTCCGCTTGGTGGAAATTTAATTTGGTCGACTGGTCAAACTGCTCCAACCATCACCGCGATCAGTCCCTCCACCACTTCCGTTTCCGTGTTTGATGTGAATGGATGCGTTCGACAAGACACGATCGTGTTAACCGCACTGCCAACCATACAAATCGATTTGGGGCCTGATTTTTCCATGTGTGAATACGATGTGAGCATACTCGATGGAACGTCTCCGCAAGGGATAACCTATTTATGGAACACGGGAGAAACGTCACCAACAATTTCCGTAGAAGATGCCGGCTCCTATTCTGTTCAGGTTTCTGATTTCTTGGGCTGCCTCAATTGGGATACGGTTGTTGTTTCAGAAACGCCAACACCAGCGCCAATAATCTCTGGTCCGAGTGAGTTTTGTTCCAATGAATCTGTTCAGTTTAGCGCCAATCCAGGGTTTGTCAATTATCAGTGGAGTAATGGAGCAAATTCAAACCCCATGCAATACCAAGGAGTTGCTAGTGAAATTTGGGTACTAGTGACAGATGGTTTTGGTTGTGTGGGTGGCGATACACTGCCAATAAGTGTGATTGATGTTCCGCTACTGGACTTGGGAGACGACATCGTTTTGTGCGACACACAGTTAGTGGTTCTCAACGCAGGAATCAACGGTGCATCGAGCTATTTGTGGACGCCAACGAATGAAACGAATCCTACTATTGATGCACTTCCAGGTAACTATTCTGTGCTAGTGAATTACCAAATTTGTACTATCACAGATGCCATATCAATCATCGTCAAACCCTTCGAATTGGATTTGGGTCAAGATCGAACCATTTGTTCCGATGATCCAATTTTCCTCGCACATTCGCTCTATAATATTGATTCGATTATATGGCAAGATGGCAGAAATACGAGTTGGTATGAGCAAACGGATTTCTCAAGTCTGGATGATTCACTGTACATTTCTGCGACCGCATATGGTTGCGACGTGAAATACGATACCGTATTGGTGATCCTTGAAGATTGCAATTGTCAGGTCTATATTCCGAATTCATTTACACCGAATGGAGATGAAATCAATGAAACATTTAAAGTCTACTACGAATGTCCCGTCGTGCAGTTTGAGTTTCTCATTTTTAATCGTTGGGGCGAATTGATTTTTCAATCTACCGATCCTGATTTTGTTTGGACGGGCGAATTGGATTCTGGCGACCAAGTCCAGGACGGAACCTATTCTTGGAAAATGCGCTATGCGAATGAGTACACACACGAAACCCGCGTGAAGGAAATCCAAGGGCATGTGAACGTGTTGAAGTAGATCATCAGATCATCAGATCGTCGGAATATCGGATAATCGAACATATCTTTGCCCAAACAAAACAATATGCGTGTTGCAGTAATTGGAGGAGGAGCTGGTGGATTTTTCGCGGCTATTTCGGTGAAGGAGCATCATCCTTCTGCTGAGGTCACGATCTTCGAAAAGTCTTTGAAGTTTCTCTCGAAAGTCAAAATTTCAGGTGGCGGACGGTGCAATGTGACCAACGGAACGGACTCCATTGAGGACTTAGCGGCAGCCTATCCACGTGGATCACGGCACTTGAAACGTGCATTTGGCACCTTCAACAACCAGCACACCATCCAATGGTTTCAGGATAGGGGCGTGCCTTTGGTAACGCAAGATGATTTGTGTGTGTTTCCCGTTTCGCAAGACTCGCAGAGCATTATCGACTGCTTCATGCGTGAGGTAGATCGGCTCAGAATTCAACTAAAAACAAAAGCAGGAATCACCAAAATTGAACGAATAGACGACAAACTTGAACTCACCTTTGGCGAACCTGATTTATCTCCACAGCAATTTGATAAAGTGATTGTAGCAACGGGTGGATCTCCAAAAATGAGCGGTTTGGATTGGCTGGCAGCACTAGGTCACAGAATTGAAACGCCTGTTCCGTCCTTGTTTACCTTCAATATGCCAAGCGAGTCCATTCGTGAACTGATGGGCATCGTCGTGGAAAACGCCATTGTAAAAATCCAAGGAACGAAACTCCGAGGCGACGGCCCTTTGTTGATCACGCACTGGGGAATGAGCGGTCCTGCGGTCTTAAAACTGTCTTCTTTCGGTGCACGAATCCTGAGTGAAAAAGACTATTCATGCATTGCTCAAGTCAATTGGGTAAATGAAACGAACGCTGAAAAAGTCGTGCAAAGCATCCAACAACTGATCGCGGAGCATCCGAACAAGCAACTCTCCAACGCCCGTTTGTATGCCATTCCAGCTCGACTGTGGCTCTTTTTACTCGAAAAATGCGACATTTCAAAAGAGCTCACTTGGTCACAACTCGGTAAAAAACCGCTGAATCGACTGGTCAACATTCTCACGAACGACGAATATAACGTGTCCGGAAAAACAACGTTCAAAGAGGAATTTGTGACCTGTGGTGGTGTGAGCTTGGATAGTATCAATATGCGCACCATGGAAAGTCACGTCTTCAAGCAACTATACTTTACGGGTGAAGTAATGGACATTGATGGCATCACAGGCGGATACAATTTTCAAGCAGCTTGGACGACGGCCTTCATTGCTGGGAAATTGGCGGTGGAGCGGTGATAAAGCGATTGGTCAGAAGTAATCGCGGTTGTAATCGCGGAATCCATTCCGCGACAACATTCCGCGACAATAAAATCTTTAATTTCGCTTAAAGAATAACAACGAATGAAATACCTCATAATCGGACTAGGAAATCCCGGTGAAAAATACGCCAACACCCGCCACAACATTGGCTTTCTCGTTTTGGATTCGTTTGCCCGAGAGCGCGATGCAACATTCGCACTGGATCGGCACGCGGAAGTGGCGCACACAAAATTCAAAGGACGTTCCATCGTTTTGGTGAAACCGACAACCTTCATGAATCTTTCTGGGAAGGCGGTCAACTACTGGATGCAGCAAGAGAAAATTTCAATTGAAAATATCCTAGTAATCACCGATGATCTCGCGCTACCCTTCGGTAAATTGCGCATGAAAGGCAAGGGGTCGGACGGTGGACACAACGGATTGAAGGACATCCAAGCCACCTTGAACACACAAGATTATGCCCGCCTGCGCTTCGGAATTGGCAGCGAATTTGGCAAGGGATTTCAATCCGATTACGTCCTCGGCGAATGGGACAAACAGGAACAATTGACACTAAATGAGCGCATCGCAACGGCTACAGAATTTATCAAAGGCTTCGCAACCATTGGACTGAATCTGACGATGACGAACTTGAATGGGAAATAATCTAACGATCCAATGATCCAACGATCTAATAATCCAACAATCCAACAATCCAACAATCCGAGAATCCCCCTCTTTTTCTTACTTTTGCGAATCAAATAATTTTTAAATGAAAAGAATCAAAATCGCGGACCTACTTGCCAATCCTGCAATTGGCGAAACAATCACAATTAAAGGATGGGTGAAAGCCAATCGTGCCAATCGTTTTATTCAATTAAATGACGGGTCAACGATCAACAATATCCAAGCTGTGGTCGATTTTGAAAATTTTGATGAAGCGATCTTAAAGCGCATCACAACAGCTGCTGCGATTGGCGTGACGGGTAAATTGGTTGAATCGCAAGGTTCTGGACAAGCAGTCGAAATTCAAGTGGAAAGCATAGAAATTATCGGTGATGCGAATCCCGACGATGTGCAAAAGACGGTCATGCAACCCAAAAAACACAGCATGGAATTTTTGCGTGAACAAGCTCATTTGCGTTTTCGTACAAATACCTTTTCGGCGGTATTCAGAATTCGTCATGCCGTGGCCTATGCCATTCACAAGTATTTCAATGATCAAGGTTTCTTTTATTTGCACACCCCTATCATCACAGGGTCCGATGCTGAAGGTGCGGGAGAAATGTTCCGCGTTTCAACCCTAGACCCAAAAAATCCACCGTTAAACGAAGATGGGTCTATTGATTATTCAGAAGATTTTTTCGGAAAGCAAGTCAATCTCACCGTTTCGGGACAATTGGAAGCTGAACTCGGCGCTTTGGCGCTCGGACAAGTGTATACGTTTGGTCCAACCTTCCGCGCAGAAAACTCAAATACTTCGCGCCACTTGGCTGAATTTTGGATGATTGAACCAGAGGTTGCATTCAATGATTTGACCGACAACATGAATTTGACGGAAGACTTCTTGAAATACATTGTGAACTATGTGTTGACGAATTGCAAAGACGATCTGGCGTTCTTGAACGAGCGCGAAAAGAACGAACAGCAATCGAAACCACAAAACGAACGCAACGAATTGACCTTGATTGAACGCATGGAATTTGTGCGCGACAACGAATTCAAGCGCTTGACCTACACTGAAGCCATTGAGGTCTTGAAACGATCGAAACCCTACCAGAAAAAACAATTCAAATACGATGTTGAATGGGGAATTGATTTGCAAAGTGAACACGAGCGCTATTTGGTAGAAAAAGAATACAAATGTCCAGTCATTTTGAGCGACTATCCGGCAGAAATCAAAGCTTTCTATATGCGTCAAAACGACGATGGAAAAACCGTTGCAGCGATGGATATTTTGTTCCCCGGAATTGGTGAAATTGTCGGAGGATCACAGCGAGAAGAGCGCATGGACATTCTCAAAAAGAAGTGCGCTGATTTTCATATTCCAGAAGAAGAAATTTGGTGGTATTTGGACACGCGTCGATTTGGCTCTGTGCCGCATGCCGGTTTTGGACTAGGGTTTGAGCGTATGGTCATGTTCGTAACAGGCATGGCAAACATTCGTGACGTGATTCCATTTCCACGTACTCCTCAGAACGCGGAATTTTAAATTCAAAAAAAATAGTAAATTAGGACGTATAAACCGAAACAATGGCATTAAAACAATATCTATCTCAAAAACTGGAACAGCGGCTTTCACCGCAACAAATTCAGTTGATGAAATTGCTCCAAGTGCCAACCATGGAACTAGATCAGCGGATCAAACAAGAATTGGAAGAAAATCCTGCGCTTGAAGAAGGTGCCGAAAAGGATGAAGATGGGGAGGATTTCGACGATAACCAAGACGATGAGTTCAACGATGATTCCAACGAGGAAGAATTCGATATTTCAGATTATTTAGACGACGACGCGGACTACAAAACGCGGGTCAACAACAAAGGAAAAGACGACGAGGAACGAGGAGTTCCTCTTTCAGGCGAACAAAGCTACCAGGAACGATTGTTGGATCAGTTGCAACTTCTCTTTCTAGACGATGTGCAATACTTAATCGCCGATACCATTATTGGAAACCTCGATGAATCGGGCTATTTGAACCGAGAAATTGAAGCCATTGTAGACGATTTGGCATTTTCTGCAAATGCCGAAACAACGGAAGCCGAAGTCGAAATGGTCCTCAAAATGATCCAAGAATTGGACCCAGCAGGTATTGGCGCGAGAGACCTCCGCGAGTGTTTGCTGCTTCAACTCGAGCGCAAGCAGGATGGCGACATCACAAAATTTACGGCCAAAAAAATTGTTGAAGATCACTTCGAAGAATTCACGAAAAAACACTACACCAAAATCATCAAGAAATTGGAAATTAGTGAAGAAAATTTGAAGGAAGCCATCGACGAAATCATCAAACTTAACCCTAAGCCAGGTGGATCGATGAAGGAATCGGCGGGAAATTACCAACAAGTGATTCCTGATTTTACGGTTTATGAAGCGGATGGAGTGCTGCAACTCACCATTCA
>JBFYPU010000280.1:0-13990 GCA_041303175.1 Crocinitomicaceae bacterium
GGACAAGGAATTGATCTTCCAATTTTCCCCAACGTCCATCGAAGTGATGGGTGAAAACGGCTATCTCGTCATCGATGCGGACAAAGTGGGTCACTATTTCAGTCCAAGTTGGGAGGAAATAGACCTTGGGGTAACCTTGAGACGTCCAAAGTATGTTGGTGAGGGCATCGCTATCTCGAGAACAAGTGGGTACACTGTGCTTTTTGGTGGTGACGTTTTTGTGAAATTTTTCGAAGATTGGTCGCATAATGGAACCTATGAAAATGGTTTTTTACTCTTGAGAAAAAAGGACAGCTTGCAATTCGTGAACACGGCCGGAATCAACCAGTTTCAGCGGATTTATGCGGATGCGAAGCCCTTTAACGGAGACTATGCGACGGTGAAAGAAACGGACGGTTGGACACTCATCAACGGGCAAGGAAATTTTCAAATTTTACCCGGTTTCGATGAAATTTCCCCGCTCGGAACGAACGTTTTTTCGACGAAGGCACTTCCCGAATATGGCTTGTATGATGCGCATGGGAATGAATTGATCCCCGTGCAATACAACCAATTGAATTTTCTCCGAAATGGAATCATTCAAGGTCGAAAGGACGGTGTGATTTCCTATTTCGACGTGTCGGGAAAGCCCATTGTTTTCCACTAAAAATTCGCTGATTTGTTTTGATGGCACAGGCATTTTTGCACACCAAACACGCGGTTTACTGCCAACTTTTCACGATTCAGCCCTATTTCTATGACATCATGTCCTATTTTCGATATTGGCAGTATCTTTGTCGTTGCACAGTCAAAATAAAAAGGAACACGTTATGTCCGAGGAAAAAGAAGTGAACAATCAGGAAGCAGAAGGAATGCATCAAGAAGGTGGAGCAGGAGAAAATCAAACTGCGGAGCAAACAGAAATGCCAAAAGAGCCGACCTTCGAAGATAAGTACAACGAACTTAACGATAAGTATTTGCGCATTCATGCCGAATTCGACAATTATAGAAAACGCACGAATAAGGAAAAAATTGACATCATTGGTTCTGCAAACGCCTCATTGTTAAAGGATTTGCTTCCAGTGATGGACGATTTTGAACGGGCAATGAAGAACAATGAAAATGTGCAAGACATCAACAGTGTGAAAGAAGGTATAGGGTTAATTTTCCATAAATTCAAAATGACGCTAGAGGCAAAAGGCTTGACCCACATGAAGGCGGAAGGTGAGGTGTTTGATGCAGATTTGCACGAAGCAATTGCGAATGTACCCGCACCGAAAAAGAACATGAGAGGCAAGGTGATTGAAGCTGTTGAGAAAGGATATTATTTGAACGATAAAGTGATTCGATACGCGAAAGTAGTTGTTGGTCAATAATCGAAAGTTGAAAAATTCAGTATGAGCGCGAAGAGAGATTTTTACGAAATTCTAGGGTTAGCAAAGAATGCTACGGAGGCCGAAATCAAAAAGGCATACCGAAAAATGGCGTTGAAATACCATCCTGACAAAAATCAAGGTGATTCCGCTGCTGAGGAAAAATTCAAAGAAGCTGCTGAAGCCTACGAGGTTTTGAGTAACGCTGAGAAACGTCAACGATATGATCAATTCGGGCATGCTGGAATGAGTGGCTCAGGTGGCTACGGCGGTGGCATGAACATGGATGATATCTTCTCGCAATTCGGAGATATTTTCGGTGGTGCGTTTGGCGGTGGCGGCAGTTTTGGCGGTAGCCGAGGTGGAGGTGCGCGCCGCGTGAGGGGTACGAATCTGCGTGTAAAAATGAAATTGACCCTCCAAGAAATTGCTGAGGGTGTTAGCAAAAAAATCAAAGTAAATAAGTTGGTCAACGCTGACGGTGTGACCTTCAAAACCTGCCAAACGTGCAATGGTTCGGGAAGAATAACCCGGGTCTCTCAAACATTTTTGGGGGCAATGCAAACACAATCCGCTTGTACTAGCTGTCACGGAGCAGGGAAAATGATCGATAAAAAACCGTCGCAAGCCGATGCCAATGGATTGGAGCGCAAAGAGGAGGTGATCGAAATAGAAATTCCCGCTGGCGTAATGGACGGAATGCAATTGAGCGTTACAGGCAAAGGAAATGCTGGACCTTTTGATGGCGTGCCAGGTGATTTAATTGTGGTGATCGAAGAAATCCCGCACGATGAATTGAGACGCGATGGCGACAACATTCACTACGACGCTTATGTCAATTTTGTGGACGCGGTGCTCGGTAGTTCAATCGAAATACCAACACTTTCTAACAAAGCCAAAATCAAAATTGAACCGGGAACGCAGAGCGGAAAAGTTTTGCGACTTAAAGGAAAAGGAATTCCTGCTCTGCAATCGTATGGAACAGGAGATTTATTTGTGCACATTAATGTTTGGACTCCCCAAAAAGTCTCGAAAGAAGAGCGTGAGATGCTTGAAAAATTAAGAGGAAGCGAAAACTTTCATCCCAATCCAGATAAACAGGACAAAGGGTTTTTTCAACGAATGAAAGACATGTTTTAATCAGTGCAGTTCATTGAACAATATCGAAAGGGACAGGAAATTGCTGGATCCTATCTACTGACAGCAATTGTTGTTTTCTCAGGAATACTTATCGGAAATGTTGCCGTAGTTGCATTGATCTATGCGTTACAACCCAATTTCGTGATGGCTGACAGCGAAAATCCGTTTGCCACGTTCGATTCGACAACGCAATTGATCTTCATGGTCTTGCCTTTTGTCTTCGCTTTCGTCGCGTTGTTACTTTCCATAAAATTCATTCATCGTCGACCAATTTTGACGGTTTTCACCTCGCGCGCAAGCTTCGATTGGAAACGCTATTTCTTTGCCTTCTCTGTGTGGACGGGAATTCTAGGCATTTTTTTAGGAATTACAATGGCCACATCTTCAAGCGTTCAGTGGAATGTTAACGGTTCAACCTTTGCGATGCTTTTACTCGTTTCGTTGATCCTTTTCCCGATTCAAACTGCCGTTGAAGAAGCATTTTTTCGTGGCTGGCTGCTTCAAGGATTGGGCAAGGGAATCAAGCACGCTGGGTTGACGATTCTGATTTCTGGAATCTTTTTTGGGTTGCTCCACGGCGCAAATCCGGAGGTTGAAAAAATTGGCTACGGCTTGTTCGCGTATTATATTTTCTCGGGAATTTTTCTCGGAATTATCGCGCATTTGGACGACGGTTTGGAGCTTGGTATGGGCTATCACGCGGCAAATAATCTGTTCGCGGCAGTCGTGTTGACAAACAATTGGCAAGCCTTTCAAACCGATGCAATCTTAATGGATACAGCACCGCCAAGCTTTGGTTGGGATGCGATTCTAACTCTAGCTCTACTGCAACCAGCTCTCTTGATCCTTTTTGGAAAAGTCTACAAATGGAAAAATTGGCGCGAGCGATTGACTAGAAAAATGGTCACAGAGCCACCGTCAAACGAAGATGATTTGTTGTTGTAAGAAATAAATGCCCTCTTCGTCCTAGTCAATGCCCCGAAAAAAGTACTTTTAATCTCTAAACGAACGATATGAAAACCTATTATAATCCTGACGACCTCAAGAAATTTGGTAAAATCTCTGAATTTCAACCAGAACTCGGCGAGAAATTTTTTGATTACTACGGTCATGTGTTTAAGGAAGGAGCGCTCACTGCACGTGAAAAAGCACTGATTGCCTTAGCAGTGGCACACGCCGTTCAATGTCCGTATTGCATCGACGCTTACACTGTGGACTCCATGGAAAAAGGTTGCGACGAAGCACAAATGATGGAAGCGGTTCACGTTGCGGCTGCAATCAAAGGTGGTGCAGCATTGGTACACGGCGTGCAAATGATGAACAAATACAAAGAACTATCCATGTAATGGCAGTACTCACGCACAAATCATTGGCGGCGCAGGGGCACGAATTTTCAGAAATTGATCGACAATTGAGTTTGTTGAAGGAAGCGAATTTGATTCCGTTTCAAGAGAAATTGGCGGCGTCGAATTTGTTCCCGTTGAAAGCAATTGACGTTGATATTTTTCAGGTGAATGTGGGTAAAATGTGCAACCAAGTTTGTAAACATTGTCACGTCGATGCGGGTCCAGATCGGAAAGAAATCATGACACGTGAAACGATGCAACTGTGTTTGGACGCGATTGATAAAACAACGTGTTCAACGGTTGATCTAACAGGCGGTGCACCAGAAATGAATCCCGATTTTCGATGGTTTGTCGAACAACTTTCTGCCAAGGGAAAAAAAATACTGGTGCGCTGCAACTTGACGATTATTGTTGCCAACGAGAAATACAAAGATTTACCTGAATTTTTCAAAAAACACAAGGTGGAAGTCGTTTCTTCCTTGCCTTATTTTACCTCTGCAAAAACGGATGCGCAGCGAGGTGATGGAGTGTTCGACAAAAGCATCACTGCCTTGAAAATGCTCAACGAAGTGGGGTATGGAAAAGAAGGTTCTGGCTTGACATTGAATTTGGTTTACAATCCATCAGGTGCATTTTTACCGCCTGATCAAATGGCGCTTGAGGCTGATTTTAAGAAAAAACTGAAAGATCTTTTTGGAATCGAGTTCAATCAACTGTTCGCGATTACGAATTTACCGATTAGTCGTTATTTGGAATACTTGGTAGCAAGTGACAACTACGAAGGCTATATGCAGAAATTGGTCGACGCATTTAATCCAAGTGCAGCGGCGAATGTGATGTGTAGAAACACGATTTCCATTGGATGGGATGGATTTATTTTCGATTGCGATTTCAATCAAATGTTGGATTTGAAGGTCGCAGCAAAAGGTCAACATCTCCGAGATTTTGATGTGGAAAGTCTATTGAATAGAACAATTATTGTCAACCAGCACTGCTATGGGTGTACGGCTGGGGCAGGCTCAAGTTGTGGCGGGACCACGGCTTAATTAATGTATCAAACGAATCAAATGAAATCATATTTAGACGAAACAGTCAATGTTTACCGCGATGCAGCACTGAAACCAGATGTTGGACTTTGTTGTACGACTACACCAATTTGGGCACTGCCAGGTTTGGACATGCCGAGTATCATGCTCGAAATGAACTATGGTTGTGGAAGTACCGTGAATCCTCGGGATTTGGTGAATGAACCTAATGTGCTCTACGTGGGAGTGGGAGGCGGAATGGAAGTATTTCAGTTTTCGTATTTCAGCAGAAAGAAACATGGCGTGATTGGGATTGACGTGGTCGACGAAATGCTGGATGCGTGCCGCACAAATTTGAAAACTGCCGAAGCAACCAATCCATGGTTCAAGTCAGAATTTGTGGACGTACGAAAAGGCGACGCGCTGAATTTACCTGTGGAAGACAATTCAATTGATGTTGCAGCGCAAAATTGTTTGTTCAATATTTTCAATCCAGAAGATTTGCGCAAAGCGCTCGCAGAAATGTACCGCGTTTTAAAACCGAACGGAAGATTGGTGCTTTCAGATCCTGTGACGGAAGATCCAATGCCGGATTCGCTCAAGAACGACGACCGATTGCGCGCGCTCTGTTTGAGTGGATCACTTCCCTTGAACGAGTACATCAAAATGATGACAGACGCAGGTTTTGGAACCATTGAAATTCGAGCGAAACGTCCATATCGTGTGCTCGACACCAAGCATTACGACACCGATAAGAACATCTATTTAGAAAGCGTGGAAGTATGCGCCATTAAAGATCCAATGCCTCAAGATGGACCGTGTGTATTCACAGGGAAAGCGGCAATTTATTATGGAGATGATGAATATTTTGATGATGAAAACGGCCATACGCTCGTCCAAAATCAACCGTTGGCAATTTGCGACAAAACTGCCGCGGCAATCAAAGCCCTAAACCGATCGGATATTTACATTTCTGAATCGACTTACCATTATGATGGTGGCGGTTGCTGCTAGATTTAAGACCGTTGGAAATTCGCCAACCGATCGTTACGTCAAAATTTTAACGTCCTCATTTACAAAATGTAAACTGCGGTGTGAAAATTTTGTGCGCCTCGATTTGACAAATTTGCAAGGGTCTTAAGGTGTTCCATTCTTTTAATCCCCATCTGCGTTCGCGTTCATGGGGATTTTTTTATCCATAATCCACTTCATTGATCCCAATGTATCACACTTAATTTCTCATTCATCTTTTTACGCTTTAATTCATCTTTGATCTTTTACTATCTTCACACGAATGAATACTATTTTAGACATCCGTAACGTCAGCAAATCATTTTCGCGAAAAATGGCGCTTGACAACGTGTCCCTCAACGTCGAAAAAGGTGAAATCCTTGGAGTTATGGGGCCTAACGGCGCTGGGAAAACCACGCTGATACGCATTATCAATCGAATTGTTGCCGCAGATACTGGTTCGGTGCGCTTTGATGGTGACATCATGACCGATCGGGATTTGTTTCACATTGGCTATTTGCCCGAAGAACGAGGGTTGTACCGGAATATGACTGTTGAATCTCACGCATTGTTCCTTGCGCGTTTGCGTGGACTATCTAAAAAGGACGCCGAAACGAAAATCAACTACTGGTTTGATCGCTTCGAAATCCAAAAATGGCGCAAAAAGCGAATTGAAGAGCTTTCCAAAGGAATGGCGCAGAAAGTTCAGTTCATTTGTACCGTTTTGCACGAGCCGAAAATATTGATTTTGGACGAGCCATTCAGTGGATTCGATCCTGTAAATGTGGAGTTGATCAAATCGGAATTGAACGAGATGAAAGCGAACGGAAAAACCATTTTACTCTCGACACACAACATGAAAAGTGTGGAAGAAATTTGCGACCGTGCTGTGCTCATCAATGCTGCAAAGAAGGTCGCTGAAGGCTCAGTTTCAGAGTTAAGAGATCAACAAAAATCCGGACATTACACCATTCGATTTAAAGGAAACATGATCAGTTTTGTGAACGCACTTTGGACTGGATTTGAACTGATCGACAAACGCTCCTTGGGAGATGATCGCTATGAAGTTGTATTAGCAATGCGCGGCGAAAGTACCTTCGATGATTTACTAAGTGTCTTAATCGGACAAGTGAAAATTGAGGCCGCATGGGAAACATTGCCGTCCATGCAAGATGTATTTATACAATTGGTTCAACCTGTAAATTCCAACGAAGCATGAAAACAACTTGGCTAATTGCAATGCGCGAGTTCAAAGAACGAATTGGAGCGCGCTCGTTTATTTTATTTTCACTCCTCGGTCCGCTGTTGGTTCTGGGGTTGGTTTATACACTTTTTGCCCTCGGTGGACAGTCCAAACAACATTGGAACGTACTGATAGCTGATCATGGCGGCTTGTTTGATAACAAAATCATGGCAAATGAGGACGAGACGATCACCTATTTCTTTGCGGATGGTGTGATTGAATTGGAGGAGTTCAGAGACGCAAAACAATTCCAACGATTTGATGCGATGTTGGAGGTCAATGAGAAAGTGCTGACCAATAAAACGGGCTTTCTTTTTTACCGAGAAAAACCTTCCGTTCGGATGCAAACGCGGATTCAATACCAATACGAACGGAGATTGGAAGAGGTATTGGTAGAACGATTTACCGAAATGTCCTTGCAGAAATTTAGATCGATCAAACAACCGATTGGCGTAACGTTTAGTGATATAAATGATCCTGAAGGTAAAGCCAACGATATGTCCGCATGGGCTGGATTTTTCTTCGGAGCACTCATTTTCTTGTTTATCTTTCTTTTTGGAATGAGCATCCTACGGAGTGTTTCTCGCGAAAAAAGCAACCGAATTGTAGAAGTACTCTTGGCTTCTGTTTCGCCAAATCAGTTGATGATAGGTAAAATTATCGGGATCGGATTTGCTGCTTTTCTCCAATTTTTCATTTGGATTATTGTGATCGGCCTCGGACTTTATTTGATGCGCGAACATTTTTTCCCGGATTTATTGGACGCTGCGAATATGAACGTGAAACAACTGATATTGGATGCAAATGATAAATCGTATCAAGAAAAATATTTCGCGGCACGTGAATACAACGAATTTGTTAACCTTGTCTATGAACGGATTCAGCTAGCAAATACACTCGGTTTCTTCTTCCTCTTTTTCGTCGCAGGATATTTCTTTTATGGCGCAATCTTCGCGGCAATTGGTGCGACGATGGGATCTGAAAGCGACGGACAGCAGTTTGTGATTCCGATCGTTATTTTACTCTGTCTTTCACTTTATGCGGGTTACTATACCATCGATTATCCCGATAGTGGTATGGCAAATTTCTTGCATTACTTGCCGTTTACATCACCCGTTGTGGTGATGGTCAAACTCTATCAAGGGTATGAACCTGGACATGCATACGAAATTTATCTTTCCTTGATCATCTTGTTCGTTTCCGCATTTGCGGTGCTGGCACTTGCGTCACGGTTGTATCGAAACGGAATTCTACAATTTGGACACCGCGTGCGTTTGAAGCATATTTTCACATGGCTCAAGCGATAATTTATGAGGAAGGCAGTGATCGATTTGGGTACAAATACCTTCAACCTCTTAATTGCAGATGTACATGAGACGTCATTTCTAGAAATTTTATCGACCAAAGAAGCGGTACTCCTCGGAATGGGCGGAATCAATCATGCGAAAATAACACCAGCTGCCATTGATCGAGCTATGAAGGCGTTTGATCGTTTTGTGGGTTTGTGTGATGAATACAGTATAGATCGTGAGCATATTACAGCTATTGGAACGTCTGCGCTGCGCGATGCAACAAATGCGAATGAATTACTTGACAAAGTTAGAAACACGCATTCAATTGGAATTGAAATCGTTTCAGGTGTGCGCGAGGCTGAATTGATTTTTGCTGGTGTGAAATGGACCGATCCCTTTGATGAATCTGCAATTATCATGGATATTGGTGGTGGGAGCACCGAATTTATTTCAGCTAATAAAGATGGAATTCGAGATGTATTGAGTTTGGATATTGGTGTTTCAAGGGTGTATCAGTTGTTTCAAGGGCTCGACACCTACTCAGAATCAATACAAGAGAAGATTCGATTGTATTTTGATTCGCAAGCGAAAGGAAGGATGGATGGTTTTTCATCAGACCGTTTAATTGGCGCATCGGGCAGTTTTGAAACCTTTTATGAAATGATTTTTCGTGAAAAGTGGGTCGCCTTCCGCGGAATTGTGGAACTGCCAATGGATCGCTTAACGGAAGAACTTCGATGGGTGATTGAATCAAATCAATCCCAACGTGATGAGCATCAATGGATTGCTCCAATTCGAAAAGTGATGCTCCCAATCGCTGCCATTCAACTCCTCTGGGCGATTGAACACATACACTGTTCGCGGGTTTTACTTTCGCCCTATTCCTTGAAAGAAGGCGCGTTACACCAATAAACCACCTAAACGTTCGAACATCTGAACGATGAATTGCTTATTCTGCGAGATAGCTTAGCATGTTTCCACCTTGAAGAATACTAGAAATGCACAGAAGTGTTGCTGGATGCTTTTACAATATGCAGTAAGTAAATGACGGACCCCAACCATTTATGTTGAGGGTTTGTGGTTTTTATACCCTTGATATTTCTTCGTTCAGTATCATTTTCCTAATTTCATTGCTATCTTCGTCAAAACACACGTGACATGAGTAAAATCCTAATTATTGATGATGAGCGCGCAATCCGTCGTGCATTGAGAGAAATCTTGGAGTTCGAAGACTTCGAAGTGGAGGAAGCAGAAAATGGGCGCGAGGGCTTGGAAAAAGCAAAGGCAGATAGTTATGACATCATTTTTTGTGATATCAAAATGCCAGAAATGGACGGTATGGAGGTGCTCGATGGTTTGTTGAAAGCAGAGGTTGATTCACCTGTAATCATGATCAGCGGACACGGAAATATTGAAACCGCTGTGCAAGCAATTAAAAAAGGTGCATTCGATTTTATTGAGAAACCGCTCGATTTGAACCGTATTTTGGTGACAATTAGAAATGCGAAGGATAAAACCGTACTCATTGAAGAAAAGAAAGTCCTCAAAAAAACCGTCACGCGTTTCAAGGGTTCTTCTATTATCGGTGAAACCGACGAAATCATGCAGATCAAAGCAATGATTGAAAAGGTGGCGCCATCGGATGCACGTGTACTGATCACAGGTTCAAACGGAACAGGGAAAGAATTGGTGGCTCGCTCGCTACACGATCTAAGTGCGCGCAATCAACAGGCCTTTGTCGAGGTGAACTGTGCAGCCATTCCTGCTGAATTGATCGAAAGTGAGTTATTCGGTCACGAAAAAGGTGCATTTACTTCGGCTGTAAAACAGAAAAAAGGAAAATTTGAGTTGGCCTCCGGCGGTACGCTATTTTTAGATGAGATTGGCGATATGTCGCATGGTGCGCAAGCAAAAGTACTGCGTGCATTGCAGGAAAATGTCATTCAACGTGTCGGTGGTGAAAAAGACATTCGCGTTGACGCTCGTGTGGTGGCGGCAACAAACAAAGACCTTCGAGCTGAAATCGAGAAAGGGAATTTCCGTGAGGATTTGTACCATCGTTTGGCTGTCATTCTCATCCATGTTCCTGCACTCAATGATAGACGTGACGACATTCCAAGGCTCGCTGAACATTTCATGACAATGGTATGTGCCGAACATGGAATCGCACGAAAATCGTTCGATCAAAGTGCGCTCACCGCGCTCAAAGAAACGGATTGGTCTGGAAATATCCGCGAATTGAGAAACATCGTTGAACGTTTGATCATTTTATGCGGTGAGGTGGTAAAAGGCGATGACGTCAAAATGTTCGCCAATCCAAGAGCAATTAAACTCGGTTAAGTTTTTCAGCAAAGTGTGCCTTTTGAGTAGTTAACAACGCGCATTTTCCATTGAATCTTAAACAACATGGAAAATGGGCTGGAAAAAATAGAGAGGCAACGGTCGAATTATTGAACGAATCCTTGTTCGAGTAATTCCTGCACCGTTGTTGATTTGTAAATACAGCCTGAAAACCAATTGATCGACGCCGTGTCCTCATACAAACCGTTTTCGATGTTTCCGTTTACTTCCATTTCGTTTGCAATCAATGCCCGGTAGGCGTAGATTCTAACAACGGGAGAGTAATGTTTCATGAGGGAATTCAGTTCATCTTGTGTACCGAGTTCCTTCATTTTTTCAAAAAGGATGTATTCTTTAGGTGTGACGCCAGAAAAACCAACGTACTGTTCTTTTAAGGTTGTGGATCTAGATAAAACGGTGATGATACTATCCAAAGATGCGGATTGTGAATAGTGATATTCATGCGCATCGGCATCTAAAAACGCAAGTGCTGGGTGGTACGCTTCAACGCTATTTTGCTCATTTTCTTCACGCGCAGAAATCTCGTATGCCTTGAGAGACAGCACGAGAACAACAGAAAGAAGCGACAATAAGTTTACCTTCATAGCTTTTACGAGAGAATCGATCAATGGTCAAAACGATAGTTTTCTATACGTCATCATCTGAACGCATTTCCCTCCTTAAGTAAATTTAGAAACAAAAAATGAAAAATGGCTTACACCGCTTAAATTTAGTGGTGGATAGTGTTGATTTTTGAGTGAATTCTCCCTTAACGTTGAATTCCTCCCCACTCAAGTACAGTAAATCCTTTACGCGTTAACATTTCTGGAAACTGCTGAACGTCATATTCTCTTATCACCTTCTGGCTATCTATTGGACTCCAAATAACGTACAAGCGAATCAACTGATCTGGGGTCGGAGACATGGTCAATTCAGCAAATTGATTGCATTCTTCATTAAACATAAATCGCACAAACGTTTGATCGTATCGCTGCATTTGTGGTGCCCAAAACGTGATGAAATCAGCCTTTTCCTTGGAGGTAAATCCCAATTTTTCAACGACGGATTCAAGGTATTCGAGCAGTTCGTCCCGCACAACCATTCTTCCTACACGCATCCAATCGCTCTGTGCAAATTCCTGTTCGGCCTCCCAAAATAAATAATTGTAGGTGTCATCGCCAAATTGAAGTTCACCAGAAGGCGTTGCCGTGAATGTCCATCCATTGTCGTAATTTGGGTAGGTGAAGATCAATTCTCCAGGCGTTTTCACTTCTACTGAGACAACTTCATTTTGCGTTGGATACAGGTAAATCACAGGTTTTTTTATCATTTCCATGACCTCCCCTTGGTTTCGAAAATGAATCGCCAATGTCGTGATTGCGCCACCTTTTATGTGTAGGGGGGTGCTAGTGATTTCAGAAATTCCAGCTCTATTTTTTGGATAAAATTGAAATTCCACAATTCCCGAATCCATCGAAAATTCGAAACTTAAGGCATTATCCAACTCTGCTTTTAAACTCAAATTGGCATAGCCATATTGAATAACTTCACCTTCTTGAAAGCCATTATTTAATACTTGAACGCGAACCATAGCTCGATCTTTGGGAATGTTTTCATCGTCTTCCACCGATAGCACATAGCATTCCGTGATTTCCATATTTTCCGAACCATTAGAGATAGCGCTACTTGCAAAACTAAGCGTGAAGAGAGCGAAAAGGAGACCTGTTTTCATAGCGTTCATTTTACAGCGTCCGTATTTTTTGGTGCATTGTTTTTCACTTCATAACCTCCCCATTCTAGGACATTGAATCCATTTCGTGGCAGCGGGAGAATGACTTGTTCTTCCAAATCAATTACTGTTGAGATTGCCATCCACGACATGTACACACGATTGATGGTGGTTGGTTCAGGTGTAATGGAAAGTCTTGCATATTTATCACAGCAATCTTCACCGTATTCGAAGCGAACAAAATTCAACGCGTTTTGAGCAAGTCGTGGTCCCCAATAGGTGATAAAATCTGCTTTTTCTTTCGAATTGAAACCGAGCGCGGTTAGTTTTTCTTCAAGAAATGAGACCACTTCGCTGCCTTTCACATTGAATCCGTTCGTTCGTTCGCTAGGCGTGAAGGCAAGTTGTTGATTCGATTCCCAAAATAAATAATTGTACGTGTCATCGCCAAAAATCAAGTCGCCTGAAGGCAATGCGGTGAAGGTCCACGAATCGGTGTATGCTGGGTAGTAAAACGTAGGTGTACCAACGATATCAATCTTCACTTCAACTTCTGTCATCACCTCAGGATAGAGATAAATAACAGGTTTATCAACAATCTGTATTTCGTCTGAACGATCCATTCGAACTTGGTAAGTTGAATGGAAACCTGCTTCAATTTCCAACGAATCGGTATACACTTCGTAATGAAAGGTCGTGTAGAAGAATTGAAATATGTGTTTGCCTGGACTAACGATGATAGAAAATTCGTCCTTGGTCAGCTCAATGGAACCAGCAATTCCATCCATACTGTATTGAATGATGTTGTTGGATTTCTCAAGGTTCTTGAACTCGAAGGTATACTTGGCTTCATTCACAGACAATGATGGATCTGGCTCATTGGTTTTAAGAAAAAAAGTGGGTTCCCATTCTTTCAAACTATCTGCCTGAGCATGCAATGAAACGGCGAGAATTAGAAATGTTATTAATTGTTTCATGCCTTGAAATTAATTGATTTTTAGTCCGACATTCTGCCGAATATGCGTTTCTTGTCCGCCCCATTCCAAAACAGAAAAGCCGCTTCGATCAAAGGCTTCAATTTCTTGTTCGGTTACCTCAAATACTTCCGAAACAGCTCCCCATGTCATATAAATGCGATACACGTTATCCGGTTTGGGTGAAATGGTCAAATCTGCATACTTGTTGCATTCATCATTGAATTCAAAGTGCACAAAATTTAGTTTGTTTTGAGCGAGCCGAGGTCCCCAGTAGGTAATAAAGTCTGCTTTTTCTTTACTATTCAATCCTGCTAATCTCAATTTTTCCTCTAGAAATTCAACAGCATTTTCACCTTCCACGAAAAATCCACTTGCGGTTTGCTTCGGCGATAAAATGGTTCGTGTAGTCGCTTCCCAAAACAAATAATTGTAGGTGTCATCGCCAAAAATCAAGTCGCCGTTCGGTTCAGCGGTGAAATTCCATCCATCGTTATAGATGGGATACATAAACGCATTTTCGCCATGAATATCCAGT
>JBFYPU010000281.1:0-8082 GCA_041303175.1 Crocinitomicaceae bacterium
ATCCAATCGGATCTTTTCAATTTCAATCCAATGCCGACAGTGCTCAAATTGACGCGTGGATCAACTCCATAGCTGATTTCCCTGGCGTGATCCGTGGACTCACTGAATCATTGACGAGCGAGCAAAAAAATCTCACGTATCGGCCGGATGGCTGGTCAGTTAAACAGGTGGTTCATCACTGTGCGGACAGTCATATCAACGCGTTTATTCGTTTCAAATTGACCTTGACGGAAGATTCACCAACCATTCGCCCATACATGGAAGAGCACTGGGCGGAGCTAACCGATGGGAAAGAAGATGATCTGACCGACAGCTTGAATTTACTCACTGCCCTTCACTCAAAATGGTCGCGCGTCTTGCGAAACTTAAACGAAAATGACTTTCGACGCACGTATGTTCACCCCCAATATCAAAAGGAATTCACCTTGCTTGAAGCCATCGCGCTCTATGCATGGCACGGCGAACATCATGTTGGGCACGTAAAATTAGCACTCAAAAACTCTGATCGATGAAAGCAGCTGTACACACAAAATATGGACCGCCTGAAGTGGTTCAAATCAAAGAAATTGCCGTTCCAATTCCGAAGGAAAATGAGCTATTGGTGAAAGTTCACGCAGCTACTGTAAACCGGACCGATTGTGGGTTCCGAAGTGCGGAGTACTTCATTTCTCGTCTGTTTAGTGGTTTGTTTCGCCCAAAACAGCAGACCTTGGGTTGCGAATTTACGGGCATTGTCGAGAAAATTGGCTCAGGAGTTAGCCTGTTTAATGTCGGAGATGCGATCATTGCCTTTAACGATATGCAATTTGGTGGGCACGCGGAATATGCGATCATTCAAGAAAAAAAAGCAATTGCCAAAAAGCCTGAAAATCTAAGTTTTGAAGTGGCTGCTGCCGTCTTGGAAGGTTCACACTATGCTTTAGTGGATATTCGCGCGGCGAAGGTAAGGGCTGGACAAAAAGTCTTGGTGTATGGCGCAACGGGCGCGATTGGTTCCGCAGCCGTACAACTCTTGAAGCATTTTGGTGCACACGTTACAGCCGTTGCTAATGCGAAAAACATGGAACTCGTAGCATCGCTTGGTGCCGATAAAGTCATTGATTACCAAACTGAAGATTTCACGAAGACCACAGACAAGTATAGTTTTATCTTTGATGCAGTTGGGAAAACGTCTTTTGGAGCGTGCAAACCGTTGCTAGAAAAGAAAGGCAGTTACATCTCGACAGAACTAGGAAAAGGCGGACAAAATGTGTTTCTAGCATTGGTTACACCACTTTTTGGTGGACGAAAAGTCAAGTTCCCGATTCCATTGCCAAAAAAGGAAGACATGGTTTTTCTGGCAAAAATGGCTGAAACGGGAGAATTCAAACCGGTGATTGATCGAACGTATGCGCTTTCCGAAATTGTGGAAGCGTATCGCTATGTGGAATCAGGTCAGAAGACAGGGAATGTTGTTTTGAAGATCACATCCGAAGGCGGAATGTAGACTACAAATTGACTTGAAAATTTACAACGATCGTATCGTTTTCAATTAATTGCGATCCATCAAAGGTCATTTCTTTCAACCAATTATTTGCCGAATCCATTAGTATAATTCGAGGTGCAGAAGGCTTAGCATAGCTATATTTACCTTCGAACCAAAAAGCGAAAAGTGAATAGCTGCCGTCAATAAGCGAATCAGAATGCGCTTGTGGACCATCAATGTAGATGTTATATCCACTAATTGGATCACCCGTAAGCGAATCAGTTACTGTGCCCTTGAAATAGGCATAATGAGACGTTACACATGAAATGCAATCATCATCTGCCGGAGGTGTCACGACATCTTTTTCACACGAGAACAGCACAAAAATTACTAAAAATGACGCAAAAATTGATTTCGAAAATGACATAAGATACGGGTTAAAATAGGTACGCAACTCTAATACCTCTAAGATACACAATACGTTGGAAATAACGTATTCTTTTCATGTCAATTATTAAGGATCACAGATTTAATAACGGATTGAAATCCGCGACTACTCAAAATCCGTCATCTCCTCCGACTTGGCGACAATGGCGGAAACGGCAACGTCACTCGTTACGTTTACGACAGTTCTACACATGTCCAAAATTCGATCCACTGGAAGAATGAAGGCCACCCACATCGGATTCATGCCGACGGATTCCAAAACGACCATGAGCATGATCAATCCCGCTCCAGGAACGGCTGCAGCGCCAATTGAAGCGAGGGTTGTTGTAACAATAATGCCCAATTGTTGGGTAATCGAAAGATCAATATCGTGGAATTGCGCCAAGAATATTACTGCAACAGCTTGATAGAGAGAGGTTCCATCCATGTTCACGGTCGCACCAATGGGCAATACAAAATCAGTTGATTCTTCAGGAATCTTTAAATTGTTGTTCGCACACTCTATCGTAACCGGCAGCGTTGCAGCACTAGAACTGGTTGAAAACGCTAAAAATTGGGCTGGGCTCAAACCTCTAAAAAATGCTCTATACCCAATTTTGACCCCAAAAAGGCGCATGAATGCTGGGTAAAACGTAAATAGCAAGATGAGCAAGCCAAGAACGACCACTCCGGAATATTTCAGCAGTTTGGCGAAAATGCCCATCAATTCATCAAGGTTATCGGCAGATTTGGCCAATACACCTGCCATCAAACAGAAGACAAAGAACGGTGCGCCTCTCATGATGATGTGAACCATTTTCATGAACACTTCATTCATGCCATCGAAGAAACGATGAACAGTTTCTGTTTTGTCCTTTGGCAGAAAGGCCAGCGAAATACCAAAAAGTAAGGCAAAGAAAATGACTTGTAGCATCAAACGCCCGTCGCTCATTGAAAGAATGAGGTTTTCGGGTACCATGTCCACTAATGGTTGCAGCGGTCCATCACCCGTACTCGCATTCTCAGCCTTCGTCCGTTTTGCCTCAACGTCTTTGTATTCTTCGGATTCCGTTGTAGCTTTTAGTTCTTGGCTGGCGTTTGCAATTTGTTCTGGTGTCGCCGTTTCGAGTTCATGTCGACCATCGACCACCTCAATTCCTACTTCTTTTGCCCACAACTCGTATTGCAAGCGATTTTTCAGGCGCGTTTCGGGATCGGATTGATTTCCAGGTTTAAACACGTTAACCACAAGTAAACCTATACTTATGGCAAAAACGGTCGTTATAAGATAAAGTCCGAGGGTTTTCGCCCCAATTCTACCCAATTTGGATGGATCACCCATTCCGGCAACACCTGTAACAATTGAGAACAAAACTAAGGGTACAGCAATGAATTTCAGACAGTTGATGAAAATCGTTCCAAACGGGTTGATCCAATCAGAAGTAAAATCGTTCCAACCAAATTTTCCAGAGAGGATTGCCCAAAGGACTCCCAGAGCCATCGCAATCAAAATTTTCCAGTGCAAAGCCATTTTTTTCATGGTGTGAATATAGTGATTTAGGAGAATGTGGGAATGAAGGGATGGAAATGATCGAAAGATTCGGATCAAGAACCTCACGTCAGATTAATTCTACTTCAATTTCTCAAAAAAGGAGTCCAAAACCGAGCTATTCAATTCGCGAGGGGTGAAAATTTCCATCAGTTTAGGGCGATCGCTTTCGGTGAAAAAATCAGACATTTGGTTTTCTATTTCTAAAATACTGCTCGCCGAAATGTAATTTACGTCGTGTGCTTTGCAAATAAATTCTGCTTTTCGGTCATGCTGTGCTTCGAAGTAGCGTTCGAGTTGCTGCGAATCTCGTGGACCTGGGATAATTCTAAAAATCCCTCCTCCTCCATTGTTGATGAGGAATACACGCAAATTCGAAGGCAATTGATTGTTCCAAAAAGCATTGGAATCGTAAAAAAAGCTGACGTCACCCGTGATCAGCACGTTGCACACACTTGGATTCATGAGCGCGACACCACAGGCTGTACTGGTGCTACCGTCAATTCCACTCGTGCCGCGATTGGCGAAATACCGAATCGATGGAATGGGATCAAACAGTTGGCAATAACGCACTACAGAGCTGTTTGCCATGTGCAGGAATGCATTTTCGGGAATATAATCCAAAACCGTGTCAAAAACAGCCATATCGCTGTACGGAATGGTCTCAAAAAACGCGGGCAATTTTTGTTGATTCAACAAATCGCGCTGTTTCCATTTCGCGCCAAAATTGGATTCGTTTCGGCTCAAATCGAGCGACAGAAGGACTTGAATAAAATCGGCTGGAGCGGACTCAATGCTTTGCGTTAATTTTCGATAGGTATCCATTTCAGGGAAATCAAATCCCACTTTCCAATGGTGCTTGATCGGTGCTTTGCGCATAAATTGCTTGATCCGTTTCGAAACTATTGCGCCACCGAGTGTGATCAATAAATCGGGTTGAAAATCGGCAATTTCTTCATCCGAGATTCCAGCAAGCGTTCTATCGATGCAATGCACCCAACGTTGAGCAACCAAATTTGAAGTATTCTCCACCAAGATGGCTACCGAGCTATCTTCAGCCAATTCCAACAAGGCATTTTTCAACGCCAAATCGCGGTCATGTTGTCCAACGAGGATCATTTTTCGAGGCGAAGCATTCCAAATTCTTACGAATTCTTGTTTTTCATCGTCAGTAAAAACATTGCGTTCAGATTGGTGTTCTAGTGCAGGTTCATTTGACCATTCGATTTGGCGCGTTCCATACAGCGGTTCTTCCAACGGAAGGTTGAAATGAATGGGACCTTTCCATGTATTCAATCCAGCATCAAACGCCATTTCAACCTCGCTTTCTATGGATTCGGCGGTCATTTCTGGTGAAATAATAGATTGATAACGTATGTGGTTTTCATATACACCTGTTTGAACAATTGTTTGTCCATCACCTTGATTGATCCATTCCGTTGGGCGGTCAGCGGTCATTACAACTATGGGTACACATTGATAAAATGCTTCAGCAACTGCTGGATAATAATTCAACATAGCGGAACCAGAAGTACAAACGACGCCAACAGGTTTATTTAATTCCATTGCCATGCCGAGGGCATAAAAAGCTGCACTTCGCTCGTCATGCACAACGATTGTCTCAATGGAAGGATGTTCATCCAATGCGATAACAATAGACGCATTCCGCGATCCGGGTGAACAGACCACGTGCGTCATTCCATTTCGTATGCACGCATGAATAAATGTTGAAATATGCTCTTTGTCCGTTGTCGTTATCTGCATCCCTACAAAACTAGCAGTTTTCGAGCACGTCGAGTAAGGTGCGTGACTTATTTTCCGTTTCCTGCCATTCTTTTTCAACGATGGAATCCTGTGTGAATCCACCTCCGACGTAGATATACGCCTCCTTTCCGTTCAATTGAGCACAGCGTAAATTCACAAATAGATCCGTTCGTTCGCCTAAAATTCCAATACAGCCAGCATAAAGTTGACGGTCATGGTTTTCAATAGAAGCAATTAAATCCAATGCTTTCTGTTGCGGAAATCCACTCACAGCTGGTGTTGGATGCAATTTTGCGGCAATGTTTTGAGGGGTTTGACCGAGCATTGAGAATTGAAAACGCGTTTCCAAATGCTTCACAGGTCCAGCAATTCGATCGCTTGGTCCAGACATGTTGATTTCCGAAACGCCCAATCCCATTAATTTTCTGTGGATGAAATCCGTTACATATCGTTGTTCCAATCGTTCTTTATCCCCCCATGGAGTTTGATCGTTCGCTTTCAATGTTCCCGCCAACGAAACAGTATGACCAACTTCACGGTTGCACGAAATCAAGGATTCGGGAGTTGCTCCAATCCACGTTCCGAACAAGTCGCTTGAGATGAGATAAACGAAAGCAGTGGGGTATTTCTCGCATAATGCATCAAATACTACTTTTGGCTCAATTTCTAGAGAGACGTGCTTGATTCGAGAGAATATGGCTTTTGACAATTTCCGTGCTTTTATTTCTGAAATGAATCGCGCCGCAATTTCGACGTATTCAGACTTCTTATAACAAATTGGGACTTCAACGGTATGCTTTTCAGCACGTTCCGCTGCAAGATTTTCCTCAAAAAGGTACGACTTTTCCTTGTTGAACGACGAAACGATAAACCCCGTATGCAACTCATTGAAAGGCACCAACGTGAATGCACCAAATTTCTCAATGGGCTCTTCGAAGGGCAACCGGTATAGCAATTGATCGCTCACTTTAGCTTTCTCTGTCAATGATCATCACGGTCAAACGACCCGTGCAAATCAATTTATCCGTTGCTTCATCGCGAATGTCGACTTGCCAAACGTGCGTTCGTTTACCTGCATGAATGATTTTTCCTGTTCCACGCACCATTCCCGATTTCATTCCACCCAAATGATTGGCATTGATTTCCAAGCCCACTGGAGCTTGTTTGTTGATGTCGATTAGAAGTACCGATCCCATCGAACCAATGGTTTCAATCATTGCCGCACTTGCACCACCGTGCAACAAACCCATGGGCTGGTGTGTGCGATGATCGACTGGCATGGTGGCAACAATATAATCGTCACCTAACTCAACACATTTAATGTCGAGTACTTCCATCATGGTGTTCTTGTTCATCGAATTGATGAGCTCGATCGGTACTTGTTTCAATTTCATGGGTTAAAATTACGGTTCGAAATGGGAATTAGCAACAATTGACCGTGGATGAAAGGTCATTTAACTGGAATCGACAATCACGATTTCTACTAACTTTACATCATGATTCAAGAAAATTTCAATTTACGTCCGTATAACACTTTTGGAATTGAGGTATTTGCCAATCGTTTTGGAAAATTTTCGACCATTTCTGAACTCAAAGCGCTGTTGAATTTGCGCGGAGACGACGACCTACTTTTTTTAGGAGGTGGCAGCAATGTGTTGTTTACACAAAATTTTGACGGGCTCGTGCTCCGTAACGAATTGAAAGGAATTGAGCGCGTCAACGAAGACGAATCCCATGTTTGGATCAAATCTGGTGCAGGTGAAGTATGGCATGATTTGGTCTTGTATTGTGTCAAAAACAACTACGGTGGAATTGAAAATTTATCGCTGATTCCGGGCAGTGTTGGGGCAAGTCCCATGCAAAATATTGGCGCGTATGGAGTGGAAATTAAAGATGTGTTTTCTTCCCTCGAGGCTCTAAATCTTGCGACGGGTGAAATTGACGTATTCGATAAGGAAGCCTGTAAATTCGGCTACCGCGAAAGCGTATTCAAACGAAAATTGAAAGGGAAATACGTCATTACATCGGTGACATTTAAATTGACGAAAACACACACGATCAATTCGAGTTATGGTGCGATCGAGGCGGAACTTGCGAAAATGAGTATTTCGAATCCAACGATTGTGGACATCAGCAATGCTGTCATAGCCATTCGTTCAAGTAAACTGCCCAACCCAGCAGAAATTGGCAATGCGGGGAGTTTTTTCAAAAACCCTGTAGTGGAGCAAAAAGTGCTTGAGAAAATTCAAGCGAACTATGAAAACGTACCGAATTATCCTGCAAATGAGGGCTTTGTGAAACTTGCAGCAGGTTGGTTGATTGAACAAGCCGGTTGGAAAGGAAAAACATTCGGAACTTACGGTGTACATGCATTGCAGGCACTCGTATTGGTGAATTATTCAGATGCAACGGGCAACGAGATTTTTGAACTTTCTTCTCAGATTATTGCGGATATCGAAGCGAAATTTGGGGTAACGTTGGAACGGGAAGTGAATATTCTTTAGGCCTACCACTCATCGCCGCCGCCGTCTTCAGCGTTGGCTTCGTCGATCAATGCTCTCCAATTATAGGATCCATCTTCACTGTCTTTCACGATTGACAGGTACTCGGTTTTGTCCATTTCATAGCGTTCAATGGTGTCCCCGGTATAATCTTCGATGATCGTGAGCAATTCCAATTCTGATGGGCTGCAAAAAGACAACGCTTGTCCGAGATTGGTTCCCCTACCAGTTCGTCCACATCTGTGTACATAGTTTTCTGGGAGATCTGGCAAATCGTAATTGATCACCATGTCAACATTGGGAATGTCAATACCACGTGCAGCAACGTCTGTGGTGATCAATGTCTTGTTCTCACCTGAACGAAAGCGTTCCAAAAT